>CAJIZJ010000037.1 GCA_905181825.1 uncultured Flavobacteriaceae bacterium | reverse complement strand
TTTCGAATGCCGTTCCCTAAAACTAGGTCGAGTGTCGAAGTTTTTGGAAGCATCGTACCTGCTTCAATGATTTGGCCTTTATAGCGTATTTCTAAAACTTCATCTTTCCCTAAATCGTCTTTGTAAGTCAAAGACCCTATCTGAAAACCTAATGCTTCTAAGGATGGTTTAGTTTGACGAAAAGTGCGTCTAATCACATCGGGAACCGCAAAAGATCGGTAACCAGAAGGATTAAGAATTAAATATATTTTTCGATCCTCCTTCACCTGACTTCCAGCAAGCGGGTCTTGTTCAATAACGGCCCCTTTTGGATATCTTGGGTTGAAATTTGATGAATCTTGGACTTCACTTCTAAGGTCATTTTCTTGAAGAAGTGTCTTAGCAACTTGATAAGATTTTCCGGTAAGACTAGGCACGGATACAAATAATCCGTGGTTAGTGTACGTTTTAAGCCACTTTAAGGTTAAAAACCCGAAAATAATTAGAACAACTAATGCATAAATTAATTGCTTAATAAGTGATTTGCTGAATACGAATCTAATGAAATTCATGGGTGTTTGTAATAAAACAACAAAGCTAAACAAATAATTCTGTCCTTAAAATCTTTAGCTTGTTTAGTTTATAGTAAATTAATTTAGATCAAAATGAATTTGATTTAATATAAAAGTAATATTTTTACTGTATATATAGTGCACATGAAAAAAAACATAGCCATCATAATGGGCGGGTATTCGAGTGAATATCTCATTTCTTTAAAAAGTGGAAGTGTTGTACATGAAAGTTTACCCACAGAACTTTATAACTCCTATAGCATCCACATCTTTAAAGATAAATGGGTCTATGTAAATAACGACTTAGAAGAATTTCCTGTAGATAAATCAGATTTCACTATTAGCTTGGATGGCATTAAAATTAAATTTGACTGTATTTTTAATGCGATTCACGGCGCTCCAGGAGAAGACGGAACCATGCAAGCCTACTTCAAATTATTATCACTACCTCATACCAGCTGCAACATGTATCAAGCAGCGCTTACCTTTAATAAAAGAGACTGCTTAAGTGCTTTGAAACCTTACGGCATCGTTAGTGCAGATGCTTATTTTTTAAATGCTGGAGATGTTATAGATTCTGTAGCAATTGAAGCGGCTGTTGGATTTCCGTGTTTTGTAAAAGCCAATAAGGCTGGTAGTAGTTTTGGTGTTACTAAAGTTTATTCAAAAGACGAGCTTCCAAAGGCTATTGAAACAGCACTAAAAGAAGACGATGAACTTATTATAGAATCGTTCTTAGATGGCACCGAGGTTTCTGTAGGGGTTATCCGCTACAAAGGAGAGATCACTGTTCTTCCAATTACAGAAATTGTTACAGACAATGATTTTTTTGATTATGAAGCTAAATATTTAGGGAAATCTCAAGAAATCACCCCCGCACGCATAAGTGAAACACAAGCTTCTGAAGTAAGAGAGGTTGCTAAAAATATTTATGAAATTTTGAAAATAGATGGTTTTTCTAGAAGTGAATTTATTTTTAAAGATGGTAAACCATACCTTTTAGAGGTAAATACAATCCCTGGTTTTACTAAAGAAAGTATCTTACCACAACAAGCTTTAAAAGCTGGAATCTCATTGTCAGACTTGTTTCATAACGCGATCCAAGAGGCTCTTCAGAAAAATCACTAACTTTACCTTATGAAAAAAGCAATTTTTCCAGGATCCTTTGACCCTATAACACTTGGGCATGTTGACATCATTAATAGGGGGGTCACCCTATTTGACGAAGTTATTATAGCGATTGGCGAAAACTCTTCGAAAGATTATATGTTTTCACTTGATGAACGCATAGCATTTATTGAAAGAGCGTTTAAGGACAATCCAAAAGTAAGAGTCATGAGTTACAGTGGCTTGACAATTGAGTTCTGTAAAGAGATTGGGGTTGACTTTATCTTGAGAGGTTTAAGAAATCCTGCCGATTTTGAATTTGAAAAAGCTATTGCCCATACCAACCGGCACTTATCTACACTAGAAACGGTCTTTCTGTTAACGTCTGCTCAGACTTCTTTCATTTCATCTTCTATTGTAAGAGAAATTATTCGCTTTGAAGGAGACTACAAAAAATTAGTTCCGAATTCAGTTCGAGTATAAAACCTACAATTTATAGTCTGCCAGCCCTTTTGAAAACGTTTCTGGATTTTCGGCTAAATGATAACGAGGATCATCAATTGCATCTAATATAACCTCTTGAAAAATTGGGCTTGATTTGTGTAATAAAATCTTACAATCTTCACTTAGATGTTTTAAATGAATTTTTTTACCCTCTTCTTTATACTTTGTTACTAGATTAAAAATTGACTCAATCGCAGAATGATCGCTTATTCGGGATTCTATGAAATCAATTTCTACTGACTCGGGATCATTTTTTACGTCAAACTTATCGTTAAAAGCCGTAATACTTCCAAAAAACAATGGACCCCATATTTCATAAACTTTAGTACCATCTTCTTTGGTGCGTTTTCGTGCACGAATACGTTTCGCATTCTCCCAAGAGAACACCAGTGCACTAACAATAACCCCAGAAATTACAGCAATTGCTAAATCAAAAAATACAGTCATTGAAGATACAAGAATCAATACAAATACATCAGTTCTTGGTATTTTATTAATGATTCTAAAACTTGACCATGCAAAAGTGCCAAATACAACCATAAACATAACGCCAACAAGAGCTGCAATTGGCACTTGTTCTATAAGTCCTGAAGCAAATAAGATAAATGCTAACAACGCTAGAGCAGCCACTATTCCTGACAAACGACCTCTACCGCCGCCTTTGATGTTAATAATAGACTGTCCAATCATTGCGCATCCTCCCATACCTCCAAACAATCCAGTAATAATATTTGCACCGCCTTGTGCCATGCATTCTCTGTTAGAATTTCCACGAGTTTCTGTTAGCTCATCAATTAGATTAAGCGTCATTAACGATTCAATAAGTCCAATAGCTGCAAGAATCAATGCATAAGGTCCAATAAATTTGAGCGTTGATAAATTCAATGGAATCTTATCAAAAATTTCCCACTGAGGAAGTGGTAACCCCCCCTTAAGACCTTCGCCGCCTCCGTCTCTAATAAAACTCCCTACCGTGGCAACGTCTAAATTTCCAAAAATAACTATCGCAGATACAACTAAAATAGCAACCAAGGCTTCTGGAAGTTTTTTTGTGAGTTGTGGTAAACCAAACATAATTGCCATAGTTAAGCCTACAAGTCCAACCATAGTAAACAAGGAAGCGCCTTGCATCCAAACCATTTCACCGTTTTCGGGAGTCATAAACATACTCAACTGAGATAAGAAAATAACAATAGCCAAACCATTAACAAAGCCCATCATTACAGGGTGTGGAATCAACCGGACAAATTTACCCAGTTTGAATAGACCCGCAAAAACTTGGATAATACCCATTAAAATAACTGTCATGAATAAGTAGTAAAGACCTAATTCATCTCCTTCAACACCCATTGCATTCCCTCTTGCAACCAGACTTACCATTACTACAGCAAGCGCACCAGTTGCTCCACTAATCATCCCTGGACGACCTCCAAAAATAGACGTAATCAATCCAATCATAAAAGCAGCATAAAGCCCCACCAAGGGGTCCACTCCTGCTACAAAAGCAAAAGCTACTGCCTCAGGCACTAGCGCCAAAGCAACGGTTAAACCGCTTAATACATCATTTTTTACG
The DNA here is from genome assembly GCA_905181825.1 of uncultured Flavobacteriaceae bacterium. Classification (GTDB taxonomy): domain Bacteria; phylum Bacteroidota; class Bacteroidia; order Flavobacteriales; family Flavobacteriaceae; genus Hel1-33-131. The sequence continues at coordinate 41,899 of CAJIZJ010000037.1, read as the reverse complement.
TTACTAGATCGTTTACTTATGAACTCCATCATTTTGTTTCAGTTTTTGCAGGGCAAAAATAAACTTATTGAAAGGGATACCAACTGTAAAGGAACTTTATTTGAAGATATTTATGGAAATAACTGTTTTATACGTACTAGACGAGTAGTTTTATGTTAGCATAAGAGTTACTTAAAACTTTTTTAAGCTTGGATACAGGAATCCATTTCACTTTTGTAATACCTTCTTTTTCTTGAGGTATTAATTCTCCGTCGAATTCAGAATACATTTTAAACCAGTAAGTAACTTTTATTTGATATCGGTCAAGCCTTTTAAAAATATGATACGTAATTTCTAAAGGTTTGGTAATAGAAAGACCAGAAACTCCGGTTTCTTCTTCAACTTCACGAAGAGCTGTTTGATTAATTGTTTCTTTGGATTCCGCCTTTCCCTTTGGGAGGTCCCACTTACCGTTTCTAAAAATAAACAATATGTCTCCATTTGGATTATAAACCTTCCCTCCTGCTGCAATCACATTTGGCAATAGAGATAGAAACTTTTTTAAAAGCTCGTCTTTATCAGAGCCAATAAGATGCACCGCATCGTATTTATCTTTTTTAAGTTTCGAAAGCACTTTGTTAATATCCACAGAATCAATCAAGAAATTCTTGAAGTTTGTTTCCGTTTCTACCTTCGTAGTTAAGATAATTGGTTTATTGCCAACAAATATTTTATACATTGTTAATTAAAAACAAATTAATAGAAAGTAAAAGTAGTATTTTTTAGTAATTTTGACTCATGATTTTCAACAAAAGTATAGCCAAAAAAACTGCTGAAGTTTTACTTCAAATAAATGCCATCAAATTAAACCCTAGAGACCCCTTTACTTGGGCGTCCGGATGGAAGTCTCCTATCTATTGCGACAATCGAATGGTCTTATCGTTCCCAGCAGTCAGAAACTATATAAAAGAAGAAATTGCTAAGAATTTAGAAAAAGAGTTCGGTAAACCAGATGTTATTGCTGGCGTTGCCACCGGTGCGATTGGTATTGGTGCTTTAGTCGCAGAATTCCTTGGGCTTCCTTTCATATACGTGCGGCCTCAAGCAAAAAAACATGGTCGTCAAAATCAAATTGAAGGGTTTGTTGAAAAAGGACAAAATGTAGTAGTTATAGAGGATCTAATAAGCACAGGCAACAGTAGCTTAGTTGCAGTAGATGCTTTAAAAGCAGTTGGAGTGAATGTTAAAGGAATGGTAGCCATATTTACTTATGGCTTTGATATTTCAAAAGAGAATTTCAAAACTAACAACGTAAACCTTTTTACTCTTAGTAATTATGAGAGCCTTTTAGAGCAAGCACAAGACACCAACTTCATTAATCAAAATGAAGCAGATATTTTGTCTAAATGGAACACTAACCCCTCGGAATGGACCGGTAAATAAATTTAAATATGAATCTAGAATCCCCTAAAGTAAGTGTAGATAAATCTGCTCAAATAGTTTTTGACTTTTTGACAAATGTTAAAAACTTCAAACCTTTGATGCCAGAAAACACTAGCAAGTTTGAGCTTATGGATGATGAAACGTTTTTATTTGCCTTAAGCGGAATGCCAGAAATTGTGTTGAAAAAAAAGGCTGTACAAAGTCCCACAAATATTGTGTTGGGAGCCGCTGGAGGAAAGCTAGATTTTTCTTTAACTGCAGTAATTGAATCGACATCAGAAAACAAAAGTGAAGTTCAGCTAACTTTTGATGGTGATTTTAATGCAATGATGGCAATGATGATTAAGGGACCAATATCAAAATTTATTGAAACCCTAGCTCTAAACATCCCTAAACATTGTAATTAATATAAAAGCTTTAGTTCTTTTAAATCAAACTCTTTGTTCGAGTCCTCCATTTGAAGTTCTAACTTACCTGATGGAGAAACACCTCTTATAATTCCTGTAAACGTACTTTTATCAGGGCTCATAAAAGTTGAGGGCTTATCCTTTCTAAACAAATAGGATTCGTATTCAAGATTTAAAGATTCACTTCCATTTTTGTAATAAAACTTAAAGTACATTTTTAGCTTGTCAATGATTTTAGTCAATAACTCATCTTTATCGACTGTTATGGGTAAAATACTTTTTAAAGACGTCACTTTAGGCAAACCATCAAATACAACTTGGTTAACATTAATTCCAATTCCAATAACAGCGTATTCAATTTGCTGGTGTTTAATAACGTTTTCTATTAATATACCAGAAATTTTATAATGGTCTGACAAAATGTCGTTTGGCCACTTTATAGATAATTTAGGAACATTGAAAGCTTCAAGTGATTTGATAATAGATAATGAAACCAATATATTGAGTAAGAATTGCTCACTAGGCTTAATCGCTATGCCCTTCTTTAGAATACTGAATGTTAGGTTCTTACCTTTTTCAGATACCCAAGCAGATCCTCTTTGACCACGACCATTAGTTTGATGATTTGCTGCAACTACACAAAAATCTTCCAATGCACCCTCAAGAACCAATTGCTTCAAATAATTGTTAGTAGAGTCTGTGGCATTAAGTTTGATTAGTTGCATAGGGATTATGAAGGATCTAAATTATAATTTAATTAAGACAATATAACACGTTTAGAGCCAAAAAAGTAATAAATTTGCAAAGCAAAAATATTTTATGACAACAAATACACCAAGCTCTGATGATATAATCACTTTCACTATAAATGGAATTGAGGATGTTAAGGGTCAAAATATAACAATTTTAGATTTAAGAGACATTGAGAACACAGTTTGTGATTACTTTATTATATGTGACGGAACTTCCAACACACAAGTAAACGCCATTGTAAGTTCAATACAAAAAAAAGTAAGCAAAAACACAAAGGACAAACCTTGGCATGTTGAAGGCAGTGAAAATGCTGAATGGGTTTTAATGGATTATGTTCATGTTGTTGTTCATGTATTTCAAAAACACATTCGCGAGTATTACGACATCGAGAATCTTTGGGGAGATGCTAAGATTACAGAAATAGAAACTAGTTACTAAAAATAAACGCATGTCAAAAGATAAAAAACCAAAAAATACTAAGCAAAATGCTTATTGGATATATGGAACTGCAATTGTTCTAATTCTTGCTTTTAATGTCTTTTCTGGTGGTTTTGGAGATTCTTCAGGAACATCAACAACCCCTTCACAGTTTTTTAAATACCTAAAAGATGGGGATGTAAAAAAAGTGGAAATTGTAAACAAAAGAGAGGCTTTAGTTTACTTAACAACTCAAGCAAGTTCAAAAGATATTCATAAAAAAAACAAGAAGGAACAATTGTTTCCAACTGCTTCGTCAGGACCAAATTACCAGTTTGAATTTGGAGATGTACAATTATTTCAAAAGCAATTAGAGGATACTATTAACGAAGAGAATCTTGAGACTGCTCTTAATTTCAAAACAGAAACTAATGCGTGGGGGGAAATTTTGTCCTCACTCATACCATTCATATTAATAATTGGTGTTTGGATATTTATAATGCGACGTATGTCTGGCGGCGGCGGCGGCGGCGGCGGCGGTCAGATTTTTAACATTGGAAAATCTAAAGCTAAGTTGTTTGATGAGAAACTTGAAACCAAAACAACTTTCAAAGATGTAGCAGGGCTCGAAGGAGCTAAAGAAGAAATACAAGAAATTGTTGACTTCCTGAAACATCCAGAAAAATATACAGCCCTTGGGGGGAAAATACCCAAAGGTGCTTTGTTAGTAGGCCCTCCAGGAACTGGAAAAACACTGTTGGCTAAAGCAGTTGCTGGAGAAGCAAAAGCACCCTTTTTCTCTTTATCAGGTTCAGATTTTGTAGAAATGTTTGTTGGGGTTGGAGCCTCTAGAGTAAGAGATTTATTTAAACAAGCCAAAGAAAAAGCACCTTCTATTATTTTTATTGATGAGATTGATGCTATTGGAAGAGCTAGAGGAAAAAGTAATTTTTCAGGATCAAATGATGAAAGAGAGAACACTCTTAATCAATTGTTAACTGAGATGGATGGATTTGGAAGCAACTCAAATGTAATTGTTTTAGCGGCGACCAATCGTGCAGATGTATTGGATAAAGCACTCATGCGAGCTGGAAGATTTGATCGACAGATTTATGTTGACTTACCCGATGTAAGAGAAAGAAAAGAGATATTTGAAGTACATTTAAAGCCTTTGAAAAAGTCGGACGACCTAGATACTGATTTTCTATCTAAACAAACTCCTGGTTTTTCAGGAGCGGACATAGCTAACGTTTGTAATGAAGCAGCTTTAATTGCTGCAAGAAGCGATAAGAAATCAGTTGAAAAACAAGATTTCTTAGATGCTGTTGATCGAATAGTTGGGGGTCTTGAAAAGAAAAACAAAATCATAACACCAAGTGAAAAAAGAGCCGTTGCTTTTCACGAAGCTGGACACGCTACAGTGAGTTGGATGCTAGAGCATGCTGCTCCGCTTGTAAAAGTTACAATCGTACCAAGAGGGCGATCTTTAGGAGCTGCATGGTACCTTCCTGAAGAACGCTTGATCGTCAGGCCTGAACAAATGTTAGACGAAATGTGTGCTGCATTAGGAGGAAGAGCTGCTGAAAAAGTAATATTTGATAAAATATCTACAGGGGCCTTGAGTGATTTAGAAAAAGTTACTAAGCAAGCAAGAGCAATGGTTACTGTGTATGGACTAAGTGATAAAATCGGGAACTTAACTTACTATGACTCTTCAGGTGAAAACGAATACGGCTTCTCTAAGCCCTACAGCGAACGCACAGCAGAACTTATTGATAAAGAAATATCTACAATCATTGAAACCCAATACCTAAGAGCTATTGAGTTACTAGAAAATAATAAAGACAAACTAACTGAATTGGCAGAAGTTCTTTTAAAAGAGGAAGTTATTTTTAAGGATAATTTGGAAACTATATTTGGTAAACGTCCATTTCAAAAGGAGGAAGCTATTGAGCCTAAGAAAGAAATAACGTTGACGGATGAGAAAATAGATGAGGAAGAATAAAACTAAAAATAAGCCTCATTTAAAACTTAAGAATTTATTAAATTTTTTATCTTTGAATCAATATAAGTTCAACACTTATATTTAAGATAATCAATGAGTGTATTTCGTAAAATATTTGGTTCGAATTCTGACAAATCAAAAGACAAGTCAGAAAAAGAAGAACACCATAAATTCTTTCCCGATGAAAACGCTCCTGTAGATGAAGCATTTACTATGAATTTCAACAATAATGGTGGTAAGTTTCTTTACTGCGAAACGATTGATGAAGTTCAAAGTAATCTAGAAAAAATTGTTGAAGAAAACAACTGGAGTGATAAAACGGCTCTTATCCTCAACAAGCGCTTAAAGGAAAAATTTAAAAGTTTTAATTTTAATATAACTTCAAAAATCGAGGATGCAGATTTTTTATTTACTACATGTGAATATTTGATCGCTAGCGATGGTTCTTTATTAATTTGCTCCAACCAAATTGCTGAAAAAAAATTAGCTGAACTTCCAAAAGATTTCATTGTATTTGCTACCACAAGCCAATTCGTGGAAACTATCAGTGCTGGTCTGCAAGGAATAAAGGCTCAAAACAAAAAAAATATCCCCTCCAATATCACTACGATCAAACACTTTAAAGTCGATGAGACTAACAATTTTCTAAGTTATGGAAGTAGTTCAAAAAACCTATATTTGCTACTATTAGAAGACTTATAACATAAGTATTGAAAGAGCTAACTAAAAGAATTTTATCGGGAATAATGTTTGTGCTTATATTAATCACATGCATACAATATAAGCTTGTTTGTATTGGACTGTTTTATGTTTTTGGACTTGTTTGTTTAACTGAATTCAATAGACTAATAAAACAAAAAAGTTCTATATCATATCTAATATTTACAGTTATTTATGCTCTGTTTGCTTTTGGAGAAAGCCTATTAGGCTCCGGAGAGGTAGTAAACCAATTATCTCAAATATTTCACGTCCTAGGCATTTTTGTAAATTTATTTTTGATTAGAGATTTGTTTTCAGCTAGAGAGTTACCTAACCTTATATCGAATCAATTTATCAACACTACATTTTATATTAGCAGTGGATTTGTATTTTTAATTTTGATCGCATTTAACTTTGGAGACTATAATCCCCAAATTATTCTGGGTATATTTATGCTTATATGGACAAACGACAGCTTTGCATATATAGTTGGTAAAAATTTTGGTAAACAAAAATTATTTTCAAGCATCTCTCCAAAAAAAACGGTAGAAGGTTTTTTAGGGGGCGTATTTTTTGCGGCACTAGGCAGTTACTTTATTGCCTACATAGCGCCTTCATTAAGCTTCACAAACTGGTTAATTATCAGCGTATTAGTTAGTGTATGTGGAACCTTAGGTGACTTGGTAGAATCGAAATACAAACGACAAGCGTCTGTCAAGGACAGTGGGAAAATAATGCCTGGTCATGGTGGCATGTTAGATCGTTTAGATAGTGCTATATTTGCAGCTCCGTTTATTTATTTATTTTTAAGAATATTAAATTATGTTTCATAAAGAAGGTCAAAAAATAATTTTGGGAACTCTGTTTTTTGTAGGAGGAAGTTTCTTAGTTTTAGATAGTATAATTGAATTGCAGTGGCTTCTAAAACTGATTCAACTTACTTTAATCGTAGTCCTAGTTTTAATCTTACAGTTTTTTAGAAACCCCAAACGTTATACTCGAAGAAATGATGCACAGGTTATCGCGCCAGTAGACGGTAAGGTTGTTGTAATTGAAGAAGTTGAAGAAACTGAATATTTCAAAGAAAAACGCCTTCAAGTTAGTATTTTCATGTCCCCGATAAACGTTCATGTAACACGATACCCTATTGGTGGCTCTGTACTGTTTAGCAAATACCACCCTGGTAAATATTTAGTAGCTTGGCATCCGAAAGCTAGTACTGAAAATGAACGTACAACCATAGTTGTTGAAAACAAAGTTTACGGAAAAGTATTGTACCGTCAAATAGCTGGTGCTATGGCGCGGCGTATTGTAAATTACGCGAAGGAAGGGCGAAAAGTTGAACAAGGAAAGGACGCCGGATTTATAAAATTTGGTTCAAGAGTTGATTTATTCTTACCTTTAGACACAAAAATAAAAGTTAAACTAAACCAAACAGTTAAAGGCGGTGAGTGTATCATTGCTGAAGCGTAATATGAATTCTGAGGCATTAGAAATAGAATTTAGAGAAGCTGTTGATAGCATCAACAGTCACAAAGAACCGTTTCCCGCGGATACTTTACTAAAACTATATGCTTATTACAAGAAATCAACTAATGACTATACCAGACCGAGCAGTAGCAAAGCAATAATTAACGCCTTTAAAACTAATGCACTGTTTCAGGTTGAAGATATAACTCAGGATCAGGCCAAACAACGGTATATCGACCTCGCTAACAACTATCTACTGTATAGAAAGTGACTTTTTAGTTTAAATTCATTAGACTTGCTCTTAGAGTCTCTATTTTAGCGACTGCATCAGATTCTTTTTTCTTTTCACTAGCGACAACTTGCTCTGGCGCTCCAGAAACAAAACGTTCATTAGATAATTTCTTTCGAACAGATTTTAAAAATCCTTCTGTATATTTAAGTTCCTCTTCTAGTTTTGATATTTCAGCTTCTACGTCAATGGCATCATTCGCTGGAATAAAATATTCGTTAGACTTAACTCTAAATGACAGTGAATTATCAACCGAAACTGTGGTATACGTTAGGGATGTTATATTTCCTAATTTAGAAATAACAGCATCAAAACCTTTAATTTGAGATTCATTATTAAGCACTAATAAATCGATTGGATTTTTAAAAGCAATATTCTTTTCTTTTCTGATGGTACGAATTCCTGAGACAACTTCAGCAGCAAACTCAAAACCTTCTAAAATAGTATGATCATACGTTTTGATTTCTGGCCACGAGGCAATAATCAAAGCCTGATCCGGCGTTCTGTTCTCAAGAATCTGCCAAATTTCCTCAGTTAAAAAAGGCATAAAAGGGTGTAATATTTTTAAGTTTGATTCTAAAATAGCAACGATGGCATTATAGGTCTTTTTGTCAATTGGAGATTCATAGGCAGGTTTTACCATTTCTAATAACCAAGAACAAAAATCATCCCAAATCAGTTTATAGGTAGTCATCAAAGCATCACTTAATCGATACTTGCTAAAATGATCTTCAATTTCAACTAATGTTTTCTGAAATTTAGCTTGATACCAATCTACAGCTGTAACAGCGTAGTCAGGCTGATCGATATCTGCAACTTCCCACCCTTGAATAAGTCGAAATGCATTCCAAACTTTATTGCCAAAGGCTTTTCCTTGTTGACATAATGCTTCATCAAACATTAAATCATTTCCAGCCGCTGAACTTAACAATAAACCAACACGAACACCATCAGCTCCAAAGTCTTCAATAAGTTTAAGTGCATCTGGTGAATTTCCCAAGGACTTACTCATTTTACGACGTTGTTTATCTCTAACAAGCCCAGTGAAGTATACATTTGTAAATGGCTTTTTATCTTTGAATTCATAGCCTGCTACAATCATCCGTGCAACCCAGAAAAACAAAATATCTGGACCGGTTACTAAATCATTAGTTGGGTAGTAATATTTTATATCCTCATTTTCTGGATTTCTAATACCATCAAAGACAGACATTGGCCACAACCAAGATGAAAACCAGGTATCTAATACATCTTTGTCTTGAGCTAAGTCCTTTAATTCTAATTCCTTATTTCCGGATTTTTTTATAGCTAATTCTAAAGCTCCTTCAATTGAGTCAGATACTACAAAATCGTCTTTTCCATCTCCAAAGTAGTAGGCAGGTATTTGTTGGCCCCAAAATAATTGTCTAGAAATATTCCAATCACGAATATTTTCCATCCAATGTCGATAGGTGTTTTCAAATTTCTTTGGAAATAAATTTATTGACTGGTCTTCTAAAACCGCTTTAATAGCTGGTTTAGCAAGTGTTTCCATTTTCAAAAACCACTGATCAGACAAGCGAGGTTCTATCACTTCTTTTGTTCGCTCTGAAGTCCCGACTTTGTGTAGGTGTTGTTCTGTTTTAATCAGAAAGCCCTTGGCTTCTAATTCTTTTGCTATTTCTTTTCGAACTACAAACCTATCTTTACCCTCATAGTGTAGACCAAAGCTATTCAGAGTGGCATCTGCATTGAATATATCAATCACTTCTAATTGATACTTATCCCCTAACACTTTATCATTTTGATCATGCGCTGGAGTTACTTTTAGACAACCTGTTCCAAACTCAACATCTACATAGTCATCTTCTATAATAGGGATAACACGATCACATAAAGGCACAATTGCTTTTTTTCCTCTTAGATGCGAATAACGTTCATCATTTGGGTTTATACAAATCGCTGCATCTCCTAATATAGTTTCTGGACGGGTAGTTGCTATTGTAATAACTTCATCGCTATCTTGAATTTTATATTTTAAATAATATAAAATTCCTTGACGCTCTTCAAATATAACCTCCTCATCAGACAGAGTTGTTTGTGCTTTCGGATCCCAATTAACCATTCTAAATCCCCTGTAAATCAATCCTTTATTGAATAAATCAATAAAAACCTTAATTACAGATTCGCTCATATCATCGTCCAAAGTAAATTTAGTACGGTCCCAATCACAAGAACAGCCAAGTTTCTTTAATTGCTCAAGAATAACCCCTCCATATTCATCTGTCCAATCCCAAGCATATTTCATAAACTCAGCTCTTGTGAGGTCATTTTTGTTAATACCTTGTTCTTTTAATCTCGCCACTACCTTAGCTTCGGTTGCTATAGACGCATGGTCAGTTCCAGGTACCCAACAAGCATTTTTTCCTTGCAAGCGTGCGCGACGCACCAATACATCTTGGATAGTATTGTTAAGCATATGCCCCATATGTAAGATACCTGTTACATTTGGTGGTGGAATCACTATGGTGTAAGGCTCTCTAGAATCAGGAGTCGAATGGAAATATTTATTGGTCATCCAATAGTCATACCATTTATTTTCAACAGCTAATGCATCATATTGTGAGGAAATCGACATACTATGGTATAATTTTTGAGTTATACCCACAAAAGTACTCATATTTTATTTTCTTTAAAATTAATAATTGAAATTATATGATTACATTTTTGTAATTTAAAAATAAGTGCCTAAATTTACTATAAACTAATACTACATCATGAAAAAAATTTCAACCTTATTATTTATTTCCCTATTTAGCATCTCGATTTATGCTCAAGACAAAGTCGCAAAAATAGAATTCGAATCTGAAACAATTGATTACGGAACTATTGAAAAAGGATCCGATGGAGTGCGTGTTTTTAAATTTAAAAATACTGGCGATGCCCCTTTAATTGTTTCTGATGTAAAGTCTAGCTGTGGTTGTACAGTCCCTAAAAAACCAACCGAGCCTATTTTACCTGGAGAAAATGGAGAAATAGAAGTCAAGTACGATACAAATCGTGTCAATCCAATCCGAAAGACTATTACAGTAACTTCAAATGCCGTAACCCAAACAGTCGCTTTAAAAATTAAAGGAACTGTAATTGATTCTAAAAAATCAACAGTCATTGGAGATAAAAACAAAAGTGTGTTAGAGAACTAAATTTAACATTTACATTAAAAATTTCAAGCTCCCTTACTGGGAGCTTTTTTTATTTAAACCGCAGTAAAGATTATTTATATTTGATCGAAATTCGACATGAACAGAAAAATAACAACCTAATTATTTAAATATTAGTTAAAGCGCTTTACTTTGTACTAACTTTAAGATAAATTTGTAATCAATAGTTATTTATAAACGATGCCGAAAATTTCAACCAAAGGAGGCTTAATGCCTCAATCGCCTATCCGTAAGCTGGTCCCTTTCGCAGAGCAAGCAAAAAAAGAAGGCGTTAAAGTATTCCACTTAAATATTGGCCAACCTGACATCAAAACCCCGGAAGTTGCTCTAAAAGCTATTAAAAATAGTGACTTAACAGTGCTAGAATACAGCAGGTCTGAAGGTTCAGAGGCATACCGTGAAAAACTTTCAGAATACTACAAAAAGAATGACATTGAAATAGGTTCAGATGACATCATTATAACTACAGGTGGAAGCGAAGCATTGCTTTTTTGCTTTGGCAGTATAATGGACCTTGGAGACGAAGTCATAATTCCTGAGCCTTTTTATGCTAATTACAATGGATTTTCTGTTGCGCAAGGCGTAAAAGTAGTTCCGGTTGTCTCCGGAATTGAAACTAATTTTGCCCTACCACCTATTGCTGATTTTGAAGCCTTAATAACGCCCAAAACAAAAGCTATATTGATTTGTAACCCAGGAAACCCTACCGGCTATCTTTACAGTAAAGAGGAGATTCATCAATTAGCAAAACTAGTTAAAAAACACGATTTATTTCTAATTGCTGATGAAGTATATCGAGAATTCACATATGATGGTCTTGAGCACTACTCAATTATGCAAGAAAAAGAAATTGAGTCCAATGCCATAATAATTGACTCTGTTTCTAAGAGATATAGTATGTGTGGCGCAAGAATTGGATGCATTGTTAGTAGAAACAAAGCAGTACTTAATACAGCTTTAAAGTTTGCTCAAGCTAGATTATCACCTCCCACCTATGGTTTAATCGCAAGTGAAGCTGCACTAGAAACTCCTGATAGCTATTTTAAGGAAGTAATTACTGAGTATGTTGAGCGCAGGAATGTGTTGGTTAAAGAACTTAAAAAGATTGAAGGTGTAAAAGTTGCGATCCCAAATGGCGCTTTTTATTGTATTGTTGAATTACCTGTTCCAGACACTGATAAATTTGCCCAATGGATGCTAGAAACATTTAGACTTGACAATAAAACTATCATGGTGGCGCCTGCGGCTGGATTTTATTCAACTACAGGGCTAGGCAAAAACCAAGTTCGGATTGCTTATGTTTTAAACACTGAAGACTTAATAAGCTCTGTAGCTATTCTCAAAGCTGCACTTAAAGAATACAACTCTTAGTTCGTGGTTATCAAAAATAACATATCGCTAAAAGATTTGAATACATTTGGGATGAGTGTAGTAGCAAGAGAATTTATAACAATTGAATCTAAAAAAGATTTGATTGCAGCTTTAAACACAAATCCTTCTAATATGCTAATCCTAGGTGGGGGCAGTAATATGTTACTTACAAAAGACGTGGATGCTTTGGTGTTACATATCAACATTAAAGGTATTAAAGTGGTTTCAAATTCCGAGAACAACGTGAGAGTTGAAGTTGCTGCAGGAGAAAACTGGCATGAATTTGTGTCTTGGTGCCTTGATAAAAATTATGGTGGAGTTGAGAATTTATCCTTAATTCCAGGAAATGTGGGGACAGCCCCTATTCAAAATATTGGCGCATATGGAGTTGAGTTGAAAGACTCTTTTGTAAGCTGCCAAGCACTAGATGTTGATACTAAAGAACTTAGAACATTTACAAAAAAAGACTGTAATTTTGGGTATAGAAATTCCGTTTTCAAAGAAGAGCTAAAAGGACAATACATCATCACTTCCGTCATATTTGAGTTAAGTAGTCATCAGCATATTACGAAAACAAATTACGGAGCTATTGAAGCCGAACTTAAAAAAAATGGTGTCGTAAACCCAACTATTCAAGATATTTCAACAGCAGTAATATCTATTAGGAACTCAAAACTTCCTAATCCAAAAGTTTTAGGAAATAGCGGAAGTTTTTTCAAGAACCCTGTTATTGCACATTCTAAATTTGAAATTATAAAAGAACAATTTCCAGATATACCCCATTATATAGTATCAGATGCAACTGTTAAAATTCCCGCTGGATGGCTAATAGAAACCGCTGGGTTTAAAGGTAAGAAATTTGGCAGCTATGGTGTTCATGACAAACAGGCACTGGTCTTAGTTAACTACGGAAATGCCTCAGGAAAAGACTTGCTTCAGCTTTCAATACAGATACAAGAAGCTATATTAATTATTTTTGGTATTCATTTAGAAAGTGAAGTTAACATTTTATAGCCAATCTATATTTTTGCTAAATCTTGATGTTAAGTCCTAAAGACTTAGGGTCAAAACAACCAAAAACCCATTCGCTAATAAACACATTAGTAATAAAGTGAGCGCCTTAAAGTCATGTAATAGCATATGTTATAAAAACTACTGCTAGACAGAACGAAAATACTGCAATTCCAAATTCACAAAAAACAAGCTAAAAATTCCTGAAAATTGTATCTTTGAAAAAAAAAGATGGCTTTACTTTTAATTACACTGGGACTTTTGGGAATTGCTGTTGCAGGCATATCTATAAAAATATGGGCACAGAAAGATGGTGAATTTGCAGGAACTTGCGCAAGCCAAAGTCCAATGCTAAACAAAGATGGAGAAGCATGTGGGTTTTGTGGGAAAACTGCTGAAGAATACAAAGACTGTTCTGAACCTCAGCATACATAAGCGTCCTCAACTAAAAACTATAGTTTATATTGTTTAGCGTATTCATCTTCACTGTTAAATTACCCATGTATTGGAACTAAATAAAATCATTCAAAAAGCTAAAAAAAACAATCAAATTGCATTCAACAACTTGTTGCATATGTTTTGGAATGATGTGTATGGATTTTTAATTAAACGAACTCATAATGAAAATGATGCAGAGGACATTACGATCGAAACATTTTCTAAGGCCTTTGAGAAAATTGAAACATTTGACGAAAAATTCAAATTCAAAACATGGCTTATTACAATCGCAAAAAACACACATTCTGATAGCTTAAGGAAACAAAAAACGTCTCTTAGTAATCAAACATCTGAAGAAGATGAAGAACGGGTGTATTGGATTATGGATGAAGCCTTATCTCCTGAAGACAAGCTCATTACAAAACAAAACCTAGCTGAGTTACTTAAAGATATAAAAAAACTAAAACCTCATTATCAGCAAGTTATAAACTTACGCTATTTCCAAGAATTATCTTATAACGAAATTTCGAAAGAAATCAAAGCTCCAGTGAATAATGTAAAGATTAAACTCTTGCGAGCAAAAAAACTATTAGCAGAAATAATCTTATCTAAAAAATGAAGCAAATCATTCAAAAGCTAGGACCAGGTTTGCTATTTGCTGGTGCGGCGATTGGCGTCTCCCATTTGGTGCAGTCTACCCGATCGGGAGCTGATTTTGGATTTGGATTGTTATGGGCTTTACTGCTAATTCATTTAGTTAAATACCCGTTTTTTCAATACGGTCCAAGGTATGCAAGTGCTACTGGCGAGAGCTTATTAGAAGGCTACCAGAAGCTTGGAAAAGGAGTTTTAGGACTCTATGGAGTGTTGACTTTTTTAACGATGTTTACCATTCAAGCGGCAGTAACAATTGTAACTGCTGGAATTGCAACCTCATTATTTGGAGACTTTATTAGTGTAAAGGTTTGGACTATTGTTATTCTTAGTCTTTGCTTTATAATATTAAATATTGGAAGGTATCAATTCTTAGACGTCGCTATAAAAATTATTGTGATTACATTAACCTTAACCACTTTAACGGCTACAGGGTTGGCGTTTTACAATTCTACAAATGCGATTGAAATTGTACAATATATTCCAGAAGGAAGTGTTGAAATTACTTTTTTAATTGCCTTTATGGGGTGGATGCCAGCGCCTTTAGACGTATCGGTATGGCACTCTTTATGGACTATAGAAAAGCAACTAGCAAGTCCAGAAAAAACAAATACTAAAACAGCACTGCTCGATTTTAATATTGGATATCTAGGAACTGTTATATTGGGAATTTGCTTTGTTGCTCTTGGAGCACTCATAATGAATCCTACAGGAAATAGCTTTAGTAATAGTGCAGGAGTATTTTCTGTACAACTTATTGATATGTACACTCAGAGTCTTGGAAGTTGGGCCTATATAATTATTGGAGTCGCAGCATTCACCACCATGTTCAGTACAACATTAACCACCCTGGATGCATCACCACGTTCTATGAACAAAACCATAGAACTTTTATTTAAAAAAACCTTCAAAAAGGGCTATTTGACATGGAGTCTAATACTAATCTCAGGAACTTTATGTGTGTATTTCTTTTTTCTTTCTAATATGGGAGGTCTGATTAAATTGGCCACAATTCTCTCCTTTTTAACAGCTCCGTTTTACGCGTTAGCAAACTATCTGTTAATTTCTAGTAAACATACACCAAAAGAATGGCAGCCTTCTAAATTCATGCATTTCATCAGCTGTTTGGGGCTTCTTTTTTTAATTGGTTTTAGCGTATGGTATCTCACAATTTTATGATTTTTTTATAAGAATACTTTGTATCTTTGTTATATCAAATTGAACCCATGGCTGTAGAAACACTTTCAGATCCAATTGTACGTCAATCCAAACCAAAATGGCTTCGCGTAAAACTACCTACTGGTAAAAAATACACAGAGCTTAGAGGCCTTGTTGACAAATACAACTTAAACACTATATGCACTTCAGGAAGCTGCCCTAATATGGGTGAATGCTGGGGAGAAGGGACTGCAACGTTTATGATTTTAGGTAATGTATGTACACGATCATGTGGGTTTTGTGGTGTTAAAACTGGACGTCCAGAAACCGTTGATTGGGATGAGCCTGAAAAGGTCGCTAGGTCAATCAAAATAATGGACATCAAACATGCTGTACTTACAAGCGTTGACAGAGACGACTTGAAAGATATGGGGAGTATCATGTGGGCCGAAACCGTTAAAGCGGTTAGACGCATGAATCCAAACACTACTATGGAGACATTGATTCCTGATTTTCAGGGAATTGAAAAACATATTGATCGAATTATTGAAGTCGCTCCAGAAGTCGTTTCTCACAATATGGAAACCGTAAGGCGTCTTACACGTGAAGTTCGAATTCAGGCTAAATACGAAAAAAGCCTTGGAGTATTAAAATACCTAAAAGACAACGGACAACGTCGCACAAAAACAGGCCTCATGCTTGGCCTTGGAGAAACACGAGATGAAGTTATTGAAACACTTCACGATATTAGAAATGCAAATGTAGATGTAGTAACTATTGGTCAGTATTTACAACCAAGTAAAAAACATTTGCCTGTAAAGCAATTTATCACTCCTGATCAATTCAAAGAATACGAAACGATTGGATTAGAATTAGGTTTTCGCCACGTTGAAAGTAGTGCATTGGTTAGATCTTCTTACAAAGCTCAAAAACACATCAACTAACTATGGTTAGGGTTGCCATTAATGGATTTGGACGCATTGGACGGCGTGTTTTTAGGATTCTACTTGAACACCCTAGTATTAAGGTCGTCGCTATTAATGATTTATCTGACATTAAAACATTGGCGCATCTAACTAAATACGACAGTATTCATGGCACCTTAAAAAAGGCAGTTTCTTGCGATAGCGAACATTTAATTATTGAAGATCTCAAGGTTCCTGTACTAAATACACCCCACCCTAAAGACCTAAACTGGAAGCCTTTTGATGTAGATATTGTGATAGAATCTACTGGGAAATTTAAGACAAAAAGCGAATTAATTCATCACATAAACAATGGAGCCTCCAAAGTAATTTTAAGTGTACCTCCTACTGATGAAACCATAAAAACAATTGTACTAGGCATTAATGACCACCTATTACAAAAAGAGGACCTTATTATTTCTAATGCATCTTGCACCACTAATAATGCGGCTCCGATGTTGTCTGTTATAAATACCCTTTGTGGAGTTAATCAGGCTTATATCACAACCGTGCATTCCTATACTACAGACCAAAGCCTACACGATCAGCCCCACCAAGATTTAAGACGGGCACGTGCAGCTGGACAGTCTATAGTGCCAACAACTACAGGAGCAGCCAAAGCATTAACTAAGATTTTTCCAGAACTAGCAGAAAATATTGGAGGCTGTGGCATTCGTGTTCCTGTAATCAACGGCTCACTTACTGATATTACATTTAATGTTAAAAACCAAACAAGTGTTGATGCCATTAATACTGCTTTTAATGAAGCTTCAAAGTCTTATTTTAAAGGAGTTCTTGAGTACACAGAAGATCCAATTGTTTCTATAGATATAGTTGGAAATACACATTCATGTATTTTTGATGCTCAAATGACATCAGTCATTGGAAACATGGTAAAGATTATAGGCTGGTACGACAATGAAACAGGCTACTCAAGTCGCATTATTGATTTGATATATAAAATAAGTGATTAAGAAGCATCATATTGCTTCACATAAGACGTAACCAAACTTTCAAACTTCTCGGCTCTATCAATAATCAATTGAATTGGTAAGTAGAACAATCCATTGTGGGCTTTCGTGTTTAATCTTGAAAAATCTTTTTCAGTAGTCAACACCAACGATTTTGAATAAATAAGTTCTTCTTCGGATTCAGAAAAATCATGATGATCTTTGTAATTTAAATGTTCAAAATTAAGTCCTATTGAAGTTAAATAAGCGACTAAAGGCATTGGGTTTGCAATTCCAGTTACTAGGGTGAAACTGGTTCCTTTGAGATCTGTTAATGGGCGACTCCCATTAGACGAAATGAGCATATTACTATAGCGTATCGTACTAAAAAAAATATTTTGATAAGGTTGTGGGTTCAAGCGCTTAATAACATCTATCTTATGTTGAACACTTATAGTATCCGGGCACTTAGTCACTATTATAACTTGCGCTCTTTTAGCCCCTGACTTAGGCTCTCTTAAATTGCCCGTTGGCAATACAAAGTCATTACAATAGAGCTGATCGTAGGCAGTTAGAAGAATATTAAATCCCGCCAATACTTTACGATGCTGAAATGCATCATCTAATAAAACAATTTCCGCTGAGGGGTGTTCATTTTTCAAAATTTGCAAACCATTTTGTCGGTCTGAATCAACAGCAACGATTACATCCTCAAACTTATTAAATATTTGAAACGGCTCATCTCCAATGTCTTTAGAAGCGGTTGTCAAACCTGCAATTACAAATCCTTTAGAAGCACGACCGTAGCCACGGCTTAAAATTGCTAACTGATGATTTTTGTTGAGAAATGAAATTAAATACTCAACCATTGGAGTTTTTCCAGTGCCCCCAACAGATAAATTACCCACACAAATAAGCGGAAACTCATAAGATTTGGACTTCAAAAAAGACCAATCATATAATTTGTTTCTTAAAAACACCACCACATAATAGAGTGGTACAAAGGGGAATAATATTTTTCTTAAAAGCTTCACTACAACGAAAGTAATTATTTTATCTTTGAAGTTAAACAAAAAGTTATGATAGTTCATGATGTTATCACACACTTAGAGGATTTGGCCCCCCTTGCCTATGCCGAAGAATTTGATAATGTAGGCCTTTTAGTAGGGGATAAAAACACGAGAATAACAGGGGTTTTAGTCACATTAGACACCCTTGAAAATGTTGTTGACGAGGCGATTGAGAACCAATGTAACTTAATAGTCAGCTTCCATCCTATTATATTTAAAGGATTAAAAAAGATAACTGGAAATAGTTATGTTGAACGAGTTGTTCTTAAAGCAATTGAAAATAAAATTGCAATTTATGCTATTCATACTGCATTAGATAATGCTTTTGACGGAGTAAACGGAAGTCTTTGTGATTTACTAGGTATACAAAACAAAACAGTACTAATTCCACAAGTAGGTACCATAAAACAACTTACAACTTATGTTCCTACAAAAAATGCAGAGGAATTAAGGGCTGCCTTATTTCTAGTTGGTGCTGGAAGTATTGGAAATTATGACAACTGTAGTTTTAACCTAACAGGAGAAGGAACTTTTAAAGGAAATAAAAACTCTAATCCAGTCGTTGGAGAGAAACATAAATTACATAAAGAAATAGAAATTCAGATTAAAATAAGTTTTGACAAACATCTTGAGAAAAGAATTCTGAATACTTTATTTCAAAACCACCCTTATGAAGAAGTGGCCTATGAAATTATTACGTTAGAAAACACAAATCAACATATTGGAATGGGAATGGTTGGCTATTTGGAAAAACCTATGGAAAGCACTGAGTTTTTAACTTTTATAAAAAACAAGCTTAATTGTTCAGTCGTACGACACTCCAAACTATTAGACACACCAATTCACAAAGTTGCAGTTTTAGGAGGATCTGGAAGCTTTGCTATAGAAGCAGCTAAATTAGCTGGAGCTGAGGCTTTTATAACTTCAGATCTTAAATATCACGATTTTTATAGGGCTGAAAACGACTTACTATTGAGTGATATAGGACACTATGAAGGTGAACAGCATATAAAAAATATTTTAGTAGCATATCTTAAGAAAAAAATTACTAATTTTGCAGTCCTTTTATCAAAGATAAACACAAATCCTGTAAAGTATATATAAGCATGGCTAAAAAGAAAGAATTAACCGTAGAGGAACGATTAAGAGCTCTTTATGATTTACAATTAATAGATTCAAGAGTTGACGAAATTAGAAATGTACGTGGAGAGCTTCCATTAGAAGTTCGAGATCTTGAAGATGACGTTGAAGGCTTTAAACTTAGAGTTCAGAAATTAGAAGACAGTCTTACAGACATTGACAGTCAAATCAAATCCAAAAAGAATCTTATTGAAGAAGCTAAAGGGTTGATAAAAAAATATACTGAGCAACAAAAAAATGTTCGTAATAATCGTGAATTTAACTCTTTAAGTAAAGAAGTTGAATTCCAAGAGTTAGAAATTCAATTAGCGGATAAACACATCAAAGAATTTAGCGCTCAAATTGAACAAAAGAATGAGGTTATTAATGGGACTAAAGAACGTTTACAAGAACGTGAAACTCACTTAAAACACAAAAAAGCAGACTTAAATGATATTCTTGCTGAAACTGAAAAAGAAGAAAAGCTTTTACTTTTAAAGTCTGAAGACTACAAGACAAAAATCGAAACTAGACTGGTCGCTTCTTATTCAAAAATACGTGCAAGCGTAAAAAACGGATTAGCTATTGTAGCAATAGAAAGAGGTGCATCTGGAGGATCTTATTTTACAATTCCTCCTCAAATTCAAATGGAGATTGCCTCACGTAAAAAAATAATTACGGATGAGCATAGCGGACGAATTTTAGTAGACGCTGTATTAGCCGAAGAACAAAAGGTTAAAATGGAAAAATTATTTTCTAAACTATAATTTACCTAAACACTGTTACTTTAAAAAGCCTTCCAAATGTGAAGGCTTTTTATTTAATATAACTTTCACATTTTTATAAAAAAAGGAGTGTAGTTTTATATCGTAATTAAAAACCACTAATGAAAAACATTCTAACACTATTTATTAGTTTAAGCTTCAGCTTTACGAGTTGTCAAACAAAAAAATCAACAAGTAAGCAAGACACTGTCATTAATGCCAAAGCTATTGAAGTACCTATCGAAAATGGATTAGCTAAAGCCTATTTTGCCAGTGGTTGTTTTTGGTGTGTTGAAGCTGTTTATGAAAGTGTGAATGGCGTTACCGAAGTTATTAATGGCTATACAGGTGGACACACAGAGAGCCCAACTTACCAGCTAAGCAACACTGGGAGAACTGGACATGCAGAAGCTGTTGAGGTTTACTATAGCCCTAGCATAGTGAGTTTTTCTACTCTATTAGATGTCTATTTTGGATCACAAAACATTACACAAGTAAATGGTCAAGGTCCTGATCGTGGCTCCCAATACCGTTCTATTGTTTTTTACCAAAATGAAGATCAAAAGGTTGAGATTATAAATAAGATAAAAAAACTTGAAAAAAAACTCCAAGTAAAAGTAGCAGCAGAAGTATATCCCTTTCTAAAATTTTGGCAAGGAGAAGATTATCATCAAAACTATGAGCGACTTCACCCAAATAACCCTTATGTAAAAAACGTATCTATTCCAAGATTACTAAAATTTAAGCAGAAATTTCCACAGTTGCTAAAATAACAGGCTAAAGTTTAAAGTATCAATTTTATTTTAAGCCGAAAATGCCTATTTTTGAAAGAATTCAAACCTCAACATATTGACAAATTTCAAGCTAGGAATCGAATATGCTAAAGACCAAGATCTCCATGATCCTTTAGCTCATTATCGCAAAAAGTTTCATATTCCTAAAAACTCTGAGGGAGATGAATGGCTTTACTTTACAGGCAATTCTCTTGGACTTCAACCGAAAGAAACCAAAAACCATATTAAGCAAGAGCTAGATGACTGGGCTAACTTAGGAGTAGAAGGTCATTTTGAAGCCAAAAACCCTTGGATGCCCTACCACGAGTTTCTTACAGAAACAATGGCTCAAATTGTCGGAGCTAAACCCATAGAGGTAGTGATAATGAATACATTGACCACAAATCTACATTTGTTAATGGTATCCTTTTATCAACCCACGAAATTAAAACATAAAATTCTTATTGAGAGTGATGCCTTTCCCTCAGATCGGTATGCTGTAGAAACCCAATTAAAATTTCATGGATTTGATCCGTCAGACTCATTAATTGAATGGTCTCCAAGAAAAGGAGAAACGCTGCTTAATATTGAAGATTTGGAGTCAATTCTTGAATCACAAGGCGAAGAAATCGCATTACTGTTAATTGGTGGAGTCAATTATTATACTGGACAATATTTAGATTTAAAAAAAATTAGTCAGCTTGGACGTAGAAAAGGATGTAAAGTAGGTATTGACTTGGCGCACGGAGTTGGAAATATTCAGCCAAATCTACACGAAAGTGGTGTCGATTTTGCTGCATGGTGCACCTATAAATATATGAATTCTGGACCTGGAAGTCTTGGGGGGATTTTCGTTCATGAACGTTATGCAAACGATCAAACTTTGAAACGATTTGCAGGGTGGTGGAGTCAAAATAAAGCTACACGATTTGATATGAGGCAGCCTCTAGACATCACTCCTGGAGCAGAAGGTTGGCAACTAAGTAACCCTCCAATTTTATCTATGGCAGCTATCAAAGCATCCCTAGAATTATTTAATGAAGTTGGAATGAATGCCTTGATAAAGAAATCAAGACTCCTTACGGGCTATTTAGAATATCTAATCTTAGAATTAAACAATAAAGATATTTCTATTATCACTCCAACAGACCCAGAACAAAGGGGGTGTCAATTATCGATACAGGTAAAAAATGCTAATAAATCTTTACACACAAAACTAACAGAGGCACATGTGATAACTGACTGGAGAACTCCAGACGTCATACGCTGTGCGCCAGTGCCATTTTATAATTCATTTAAAGATGTTTTTAAAATGGTCGAAAAATTAAAAAATATTCTAAATGCCTAAACAAGAAAGCGTATTAATTATTGGAGCCGGACTTTGTGGATCCCTACTTGCCCTAAGGCTTGGACAGCGTGGATTTAAAGTTCATGTGGTAGAAATGCGTCCAGATTTGAGAACTGTAGATATGAGCGCTGGACGCTCCATTAACTTAGCCTTTTCTAATCGCGGACTTAAAGCGATTAAATTGGTAGGTCTAGAATCAAAGGTCCAATCATTATGTATTCCTATGCATGGTCGAATGGTACATGATATTGAAGGAAATACATTTCTATCAAACTATAGTGGACGTGATAACGAATCTATAAATTCAATTTCAAGAGAGTTACTAACGGCTCTGCTACTAGACGAAGCAGAGGCCCTTGAGAATGTCACTATAGAGTTCCAAAAACGCTGTACTAACGTAGACTTTGACAATAAGGAAGCCTCTTTTGAAGATACCATTTCTGGAACTGGTTTTAAAATTTCTTCAGATCTCATATTTGGAACAGATGGTGCAGGGTCCGCATTGCGAAAAAGCTACTTTAAAGAGCGCAAGTTTTTATTTAGTTTTTCCCAAAACTATCTTACACATGGCTATAAAGAGCTGACCATTCAGCCCGACCAAAAGGGCGGTTTTAAAACCTATAAGAACGCACTTCATATTTGGCCAAGGGGCGACTTCATGATTATAGCATTACCTAATTTAAATGGCAGCTTTACAGTTACACTGTTTTTAAGTTATGAATCTGGAACCTACAATTTTAACAACCTTACAAGTCCTGAAATTGTAACTGAATTTTTTGAAAAGGAGTTTCCTGACGCACTTGAACTCATGCCAAATTTAGCTGTTGAGTTTTTCGAAAACCCAACCGCTCCTTTAGGAACTGTTAAATGTTTTCCATGGAATTACAAAGGGCACAGCTTACTTTTAGGCGATTCTGCACATGCTATCGTTCCTTTTTACGGACAAGGGATGAATGCTTCTTTTGAAGATGTTGTAGAGTTCGATGCGTTTTTAGATACACATGAAGGAGACTGGGAAGCAACTTTCAAAGACTTTCAAAACCATAGAAAAATTGATACTGACGGCATTGCCGACCTAGCCATTGACAATTTTCATGAAATGAAAGACCACGTTGCTAATCCAATATTTCAAGAAAAAAGAAAAATTGAAATGGCTCTGGAAGCAAAATTTCCAGAAGTTTATCATTCAAAATATTCGCTCGTAACGTTTAAAGAAACTATTGGGTATAACGAAGCTATGACTATTGGACGCGCCCAAGACAAGGCTATATTAAGCATGTTGGCAGCTAACAAAATAAGCTTAAAAGAAAACCTTAAGGAGGTACTTAAAAAAGTACAAGAAGAAACGAGTAACATTCTTATGGAAGACACTATTACTAGAACATTTAAGTATTAATTAAATAGAAAACTATGAGTACTAAAGTAACACCAAGAGGCGCATATCCACATACCAAACGAGTAGGCGATTTTATCTTTGTTTCTGGAACAAGCTCAAGACGAAAAGATAATAGTATTGCAGGCGTAGACATTATTGATGACATGGGCACTAAGCACCTAAATATCGAAATTCAAACTCGTGAAGTCCTGAAAAATATAAACACTAATTTGATAAGTGAAGGTGCAAGCCTAGACGACGTAGTAGACGTTACCTCTTTTTTAGTAAATATGAATGATTTTGCAGGTTACAATAAAGTTTACGGCGAGTTTTTTAAGCCAGAAACTGGCCCTACCCGAACAACCGTTGCTGTTCATCAACTACCACATCCAGATTTAGTAATCGAGATTAAAGTAATGGCCTATAAAAAACTGCTATGATTCAGCTAAAAAACTACATCAATGGCGAATTTCTGGACCCAATTCAAAACGAATGGTTAGACAACTATAATCCTTCTATTGGAAGTGTGTATGGACAAACTCCTAACTCAAGCTTGAAAGACGTGAATTTAGCTTACAAAGCGGCCAAAAAAGCCTTTGTGTCATGGTCTCAAACGTCCTTAGAAAAACGAAGTGCTATTTTACTAAAAATAGCTAGTTTAATAGAGGCTAATTTAGACCGCTTTGCGGAGGCTGAAAGTAAAGATAATGGCAAGCCTATTTCCGTTGCTAAGACTGTAGACATCCCTAGAGCGGCTAGTAACTTTAGATTTTTTGGACATGCCATCACTCAGTTTTACAGTGAAAGTTATGAAACTAAAAGTGAAAAAACTATTAACTATACATTGAGGCATCCGTTAGGAGTTGTTGGTTGTATCTCGCCATGGAACCTCCCTCTATATTTACTTACCTGGAAAATTGCCCCTGCATTGGCAGCAGGTAATTGTGTGATTGCTAAACCCAGCGAAATCACACCCTATACGGCATTTCTGTTAGGTCAAATTTGCAACGAAGCTGGACTTCCAAAAGGAGTTTTAAATATCGTACATGGCTTAGGCACCTCTGCAGGTCAAGCGATTGTTGAACACCCTCACATTAAAGCTATCTCATTTACAGGGGGAACAGAAACAGGGAAAATCATAGCAAAAACTGCGGCACCAATGTTTAAAAAACTATCTCTTGAATTAGGAGGGAAAAATCCAAATATCATTTTTTCAGACTGCGATTATGAAAAAATGCTAACAACTACTGTAAAATCTTCATTTTCTAATCAAGGACAAATATGTTTGTGCGGTAGTAGAATTTTTGTAGAAGCCTCACTATTTGAACAGTTTAAGATAGACTTTATAGAGCGGGTAAGCCAACTAATTGTGGGACCTCCATCAAATGAATCCACACAGGTTGGTGCCTTAGTTTCAAAAAGTCATTACGAAAAAGTACTTAGCTTCATAGACGGCGTAGATTCTAGTGAAAGTAAATTATTATATGGAGGGAAGAGAGTCCAATTAAAAGGCTACGAAAACGGCTATTACTTAACCCCTACTATTATTCAAGTAAACTCAAATTCATGTCACTTAAATCAAGATGAGATTTTTGGGCCCATTGTAACCATAATGCCTTTTAATTCCGAAGCGGAGGTTTTAGAAATGGCTAATGATGTTAAGTATGGTCTGTCTGCGTCTGTGTGGACTAATAACTTAAAACGAAGTCTGTTTTTTTCTGAACAATTGGAATGCGGAATCGTTTGGGTTAACACCTGGATGCAAAGAGATTTACGCACCCCTTTCGGTGGGGTTAAATCATCTGGGGTTGGTCGCGAGGGTGGCTTTGAAGCGCTTCGATTTTTTACTGAAACAAAAAATATATGTATTAATTACGAATAATAAAAAAAATGAATTTAAATCTAGAACATAAATATGCACTTGTTTGTGGAAGCACTCAAGGCATTGGGAAAGCTGCAGCAATCGCGTTAGCTTCAGAAGGCGTCATCGTGACTTTAATAGCGCGAAATGAGTCTAAGCTAAAAGAAGTTATTAAGCAACTTCCAAACGCAGAAAACCACGACTATGTCGTAGCTGACTTTATGAATCCTGAAGCGTTAAAGTTAACAGTAAAAAGTTATATTCTTAACAATCATGGATTTCACATTCTTGTAAACAATACAGGTGGACCTAGAAGTGGACCTATCATTGACGCCAGCTTAGAGGCTTTTGAAAGTGCTTTTACTCAACATTTAAAGTGTAATCATGTACTAGCGCAACTTACTGTCCCCTTCATGAAGGAAGCCTCTTATGGGCGAATCATTAATGTAATATCTACTTCTGTCAAAGAACCTATTGAAGGTTTAGGTGTTAGTAATACAATTCGTAATGCTGTTGGAAATTGGAGTAAAACACTGTCCTTTGAATTAGGAAGTTTTGGAATTACTGTCAACAATGTGTTGCCAGGGTTTACGGAAACAGAACGTTTAAATGAAATCATTAAAGTCAAAGCTAAACAATCGAAAACAAGTGTAGAAGAAATGGCAGCTATTATGAAGACCCATACGCCTGCCAAAAGATTTGCTAAGCCCGAAGAAACTGCTAATGCTATTGTGTTTTTAGCAAGTGAAGCGGCGAGCTATATAAATGGTGTAAACATCCCTGTTGATGGCGGACGGACAAAATCTTTGTAACTTTATAAAAACTAATCCCAATACAAAACAATGAGCAAGCTAGTATCTCCCTTAAATATTAAAGCATGGATTAAAGAAAATAGAGACCTATTAAAGCCACCTGTTGGAAACAAATGTGTGTGGAATGATGGTGAGTTTATTGTGATGGTTGTTGGAGGTCCCAACAACAGAAAGGATTATCATTATAATGAAACCCCTGAATTTTTCTATCAACTAGAAGGTGATATTGTATTAAAAATAATTGATAAAGGCATTGCCAAAGACATTCACATTAAAGAGGGAGACATCTATTTATTACCTTCAAAAGTGCCACATTCGCCACAACGAGGTGCTAATACTGTTGGTATTGTCATTGAGTATCCCCGTTCTAAAGGAATGGAAGATGCGTTAGAATGGTACTGTGAAAACTGTAATCATCAGCTTTTTAGAGCCCCTTTTGTTCTTGGTAATATAGAAACCGATATGCCAATAATATTTGATAAATATTATTCTAGTAAAGACAAGTGTACGTGCTCAAAATGCGGCACAACGATGAAAGCACCCAACAAAATATAAACTAATTTTATGAAACGTAAACTTCGCATTAACGGACATTCACATTTACTGCCCTATCCAGAAGAAATTCCTCAATTTATGAAGGATAAGGAGATTTTTTGGGTTGACGACGAACGCAAACATATGCTTCAGAAAGGATGGAGTCGTCCTGTTACACATTCAAGTTTTTTCTTAGATGAAAAATTAGAATGGATGGATGAAAATAAAATTGACCACGCTGTTGTTTTAAATTTATCTCAACTGTATGGCAACGGATTACGTTTAGAAGAAATGAAAAAAGCGTTGCGTTTTCAAAATGATTACAATGCAAAAATACAACTTGAAAATGCCTCAAAATTCACCTGTGGTTTTGTGGTGCACCCAGGCTTTATACAGGGTGCTTTATGGGAAATTGAACGCTGTGTAAAAGAATTAGACTTAAAAGTATTATGCCTTCCCACACACTTCATGGACAGTATTGGCCAATGGAGAAGTGTTTTTGATAAAGAGAATGACCCCATTTTTAAATTAGCAAATGAGTATAATCTGGCTATTGAAGTCCACCCATACGATGGTGAAAAAATGATTAAGCTTGAAAACACCTCATGGCGATTTCATTTAATTTGGATGTTAGCACAATGTGGAGATGCCTACCATTTTTACACATTAAACGGCATGCAAGAACGCTATCCAAACATCCGAACTTGTTTTGCCCACGGAGGACAAATGGCCCAAATGAATCTTGGAAGACGCATACAAGGGTTTGATGGACGTCCAGATCTATTTGAAGGAAAAACACACCCACGAAAAGCAGTCGGTCATGAAAACATATACTTTGACACATTAGTACATGATACAGACTCTTTAGACTTAATGTTAAAGCGACAAGGAAGTAGCCAAATTATTATGGGTTTAGATGACCCCTATCCTTTGGGAGAAATGGAAAGTGAAGCTCAATCTTCCTACCCCGGGAAATTATTAGACCTTGCCATTGATAGAAAACTCATAAACCAAACCCAATACGATGAAATTTGGGAGGACAATACTTTGAGGTGGTTGTTTGGAAATGACAAGATAAAAGCTGAACAATTGATTCAAAAAATACTATCGTAAATGCACTTTATTTCAGAAAAACTAGATGATTATGTTGTAAAACATTCTGAAGACGAACCCTCGCTTTTAAAAGCGCTTACAAGAGAAACTTACCAAAAAATATTACAACCCAGAATGCTTAGCGGTCATTACCAAGGACGTGTATTAAGTGTTTTATCCAAATTGATTCGACCTAAAGTTGTTTTAGAAATTGGTACTTTTACAGGATATTCTGCACTTTGTCTTGCTGAGGGATTGAGTCAAGGCGGGGTGTTACACACCATTGACATAAATGAAGAATTAGTAGATTTTCAGAGAAGTTATTTTAACAAATCTGATTATGGTTCTCAAATATTTCAACATTTAGGATCTGCTATTGACATCATCCCAAAATTAGACACCCACTTTGATTTGGTTTTTATGGATGCCGACAAACCTAACTATATCAATTACTTCCATCAGATTATTGACAAACTAAACCCTGGCGGTGTCATTCTATCGGATAATGTTTTGTGGAGTGGAAAGGTGATTGAGACACTAGACCTTAATGATACATCAACACAAATAGTTTTAGAGTATAATAAATTATTAAAGGAAGATCAACGGTTAGAAACAGTTTTACTTCCCATAAGAGATGGTCTAACTGTGAGTATCCGTAAGTAAGAGTTAAAAGTTACGTTTAACAGAACCCGTTAAGTCTTTAATTCCGTCTTTTACCTTATTGATTTCTTCAGTGACATCCTTAGAAACTGATGTGTCAATTCCGTTTTTATCAGCACTTTTTTGAATTTCTCCTTTGATATCATTGGTAGCATCTTTAAGTGAACGCATCCCTTTGCCCAAACCCTTGGCAATCCCTGGGATTTTGTCAGCTCCGAACACTAATACCACAATAAACATGATGAAAGTAATTTCAGTACCACTGATAAATAAAAACTGTGTATTAATCATATTACAAATATAGGGAGTCCATTGATATTTCTATTATATAAAAATTAATTTTCTAGTAACTGAAGGGTTTTAAATTCGATTAATTTTTCATCTAAGTATTCTAAGACTTCAACATCACTTCGGTTCACACAACGAAATTGAAAATCAGGATCATCTGAACAGAAGTAATAAAATTCCATCCGCATGTCTTCTACTAAATCATGGTTAATAAAAAAAAGAGGCCCTACTATATCACTCAAGCGCTGAATACTTTGTTTATCTTTATCAAGCTTCACGTGTTTTTTTAGCATTTTAGTGCGGCCTGATATCATATTTAAAAGTTTATAAATATTGATACTTGGAGGGATCCCAAAAGGAATTAACGGACCCGAATCAGCTTCATAAAGTCGCCTTTCCACTAAATTCATTCTGGGGCCAGTGTAGCCTGGAATTCCCAGGTCATAAAAGTCTAAGGGACGTTTAGCTGCTGAATTACCAATATCTGAATTGAGGTCTCCAGTTAAAATCGCACCAAGAACAACCTCATCTAATTCATTTAGGGATTCCAAAAGAGTGACCGTAAGTGTTTTACTATCGATTACTGACTTGGTTAAAACGATCGTCTTTGGTTGATGTTGGATTGATGAAAAGTATAATGAATCTGAAAGCTTACCTTCAACTATAAAAAAACCATTTTCATCAGTTGTTGCATATCTATAAGCTGTTTTATTGATGACATGTATACCCTCAAGCTCAATATTAGAAATAATCTGACCAGAAATTCGAGTATTTTGAGCCTGAAGTGAAAAGGAAGCAATTAAAGTAATGTTAAAAATGTAAAATAAGAATTTCATCACTAAAAGAAGCTATTAGTTAATATATTGGATAAATTTACAAAAAAAAGATGAAACATATTTTAATTGCAAGTACATCTACAGTACATGGTAGCGAATATTTAGACTATCTTTTAGAGGCCCTAACATCGCTTTTCAAAGATGCAGATACAATTTTATTTGTTCCTTATGCACGACCAGGCGGTATTTCACATAAGGACTATACAGAAATTGTACAAATAGCATTTTCTAAAATAAACAAATCAGTTCAAGGACTTCATGAATTTGACGACCCAAAAGAAGCAATCAGGAAGTCTAAAGCTATTTTTACAGGTGGGGGAAATACTTTTGTATTGGTAAATCAACTTTATAAAAACGGATTAATGACTGAATTAAAGACAGCTATTGAGTCAGGTATTCCCTATTTGGGTACAAGTGCAGGCAGTAATATATGTGGATTAACTATCGGAACTTCAAATGACATGCCGATTATGTATCCGCCTAGCTTTAATACTTTAGGACTGGTCCCGTTTAATATTAACCCTCATTACCTAGATCCCGAGCCAGGCAGTACTCACATGGGTGAAACAAGGGACACTAGAATAAAGGAATTTCACCGGTTTAATTCCCAGCCAGTAGTTGGGTTAAGAGAAGGAAGCTACTTAGAGGTTACGGGCTCTAAAATAGTTTTAAAAGGACCATTGAAAGCGCGCATATTTGAGAAAAATAAGCAGCCTTATGAAATGGAAACTGCATCAGACTTGTCTGATTTAAATTAAATCTGTTTTACATAATGATAACCCAATCTTTGATAATCATCTCTTTCATAAAAATGTTGTGAAGGTTTATTATCTATATAGGCGTTTAATTCGATTGCTTGACAACCCTTTGATTTTACATAGTTTTGAATCCAGTTTATAAATTGAGTTCCTAACCCTTTATTTCTATATTCAGACTCTATAAACACATGATCTAGTTCTACACTGCGACCTGAATAATGTCGTGTTGAGTACCACAGACCTGAAATCCCTATAAGTTCATCACCATCATAAACGCCTATGCATTCATAGTTTTGAGTAACCATCTCTCTAAAACGTTCTAAGAGCAAGTCCTCGGTAACGGAGGCTTTAGACATCCTTTTGACTAGAGGAACAACGAGCTGAATGGAGTCTGATGGAATTAGTTTAAATTGAAATTGCATTTAGATTATTTAATTCCTTAAAAATACAACTATTTTTTACCATCAATAGTCAATCCGTAAAGTGAAAATTATTTTAATCTTCTTATATTTGGCGTAGCTATAACAATGAGTTCATGAATAAGAAAGTAATTTTAATGATTTTAGATGGTTGGGGGAAATCTCCTGACCCAAAAGTATCTGCAATTGATAATGCCAATACGCAATTTATAGATTCTCTGTATTCAAAATATGACCATGCAACGCTACGGACAGATGGTTTACATGTTGGACTACCAGAGGGACAGATGGGTAACAGTGAGGTAGGACATATTAATTTAGGTGCTGGAAGAATTGTTTATCAAGATCTAGCTAAAATAAATTTGGCCATTACTAACGACACTCTTAGAGAGGAAAAAGTTTTAAAGGAGGCTTTAAGTTACGCGAAAACCAATCAAAAGGCCGTTCATCTTTTGGGATTGGTTAGTGACGGAGGTGTACATTCTCATATAAATCACTTGTATGGGTTATTAGACGTGATTGAAGAACAAGGTGTAGATACTGCTTTTATTCATGCTTTTACCGATGGTAGAGATGTAGACCCAAAGTCAGGTTATGGATTTATTTCTGAACTTGAATCACGTTTAGAATCATCAAGTGCTAAGCTAGCAACAATAACAGGACGCTACTATGCAATGGATCGTGACAATCGCTGGGAACGCGTAAAACTGGCTTATGACGCACTTGTGAAGAATGAAGGCGTAATGTCAGCTAATGCGACAGAAACAATTGAATCGAATTACAAAGAAGGCGTAACAGATGAGTTCTTAAAACCAATTATTATGGTTGATAAAGAGCAATCACCCGTTGCAAAAATAAAAGAGGGCGATGTAGTTTTGTTTTTTAATTTCAGAACCGATCGCGGAAGAGAATTAACAGAAGTACTTAGTCAGAATGATAATCATGAATTTAACATGCATAAGCTCAATTTACATTATGTAACCATGACAAATTACGATGACAACTTTAAAAATATTCAAGTCATTTTTAATAAGGACAACCTATCAAACACTCTTGGAGAAGTTCTAGAATCACATGGAAAAACACAACTAAGAATTGCAGAGACTGAGAAATATCCCCATGTAACGTTTTTCTTTTCAGGAGGTCGAGAAACTCCTTTTAAAGGAGAAGAACGTATCATGAGGAACTCCCCAAAAGTCGCTACCTATGACTTAAAGCCTGAAATGAGTGCTTTTGAATTAACAGATGCATTGGTGAACGAACTTAAAAAAGAAACAATCGATTTTGTGTGTTTGAATTTTGCTAATGGAGATATGGTTGGGCATACAGGAATCATGGACGCAGCTATTAAAGCCTGTGAAGCTGTAGACAGCTGTGTGAAATCTGTTATAGAAACGGCACTAGAACATGACTATACAACCTTATTGATAGCCGATCATGGAAACTGTGAAACAATGATTAATCCTGACGGCTCTCCGAACACAGCACACACGACAAACCCCGTTCCAATAATTTTAATTGACAACGAATTAACAGCTATAAAAGATGGTGTTCTTGGTGATATTGCTCCAACCATTTTGAAACTAATTGGTGTAGAAAAACCCGAAGTAATGACACAAAGTAGCTTAATTTAAACTATTGTTTTATGGATTTAACAAAATCATTAACTCTCGCAATCGACTTTGACGGGACAATCGTAGAAGATGCATACCCAAAAATCGGGAAACCGAATGCATTTGCTTTTGAAACCCTAAAGAAATTACAACAAAACGGACATCGGCTTATACTTTGGACGTACCGACATGGAAAATCCTTGGATGAGGCTGTCGCGTTTTGCAAAAAAAATGGACTTGAATTTTATGCTGTTAACTGTAGTTTCCCTAATGAGGTCTTTGACCCGAAAAAAAGTAGAAAAATAAATGCCGATCTATTTATTGATGATAGAAATGTGGGAGGCTTCTATGGATGGGGAGAAGTTTATCAACTACTAACAGAAAGTGACAACCCTTTAAGTATTAAAAGAAAAAAAAGGTTTTTTGGATTGTTTAACTCTTAGAAATTTAAGATAACTCTAACAAAATCAAGGCTGTTAAACCCCGTAAAAAACGCTTAAATTAAGTATCTTTGAGGCATAATTTTTATCTATGCTAACCCTAAAAACAAAAGAAGAAATTGAACTCATTCGTGAAAGCGCTTTGATCGTTTCAAAAACACTAGGAATGCTTGCCGCTGAAGTCAAACCTGGTGTAACCACCTTACAACTTGATGCTCTTGCAGAAACCTTTATTAGAGATCATGGTGCTATACCTGGATTTTTGGGAATGTATGATTTTCCGAACACACTGTGTATGAGTCCCAACGACCAAGTCGTCCACGGAATTCCAAACAACACGCCACTAGTAGAGGGTGATATCATTTCTATTGATTGCGGAGCTTTAAAAAACGAGTTTTATGGCGACCATGCCTACACCTTTGCCGTTGGTGAAATTGATACCGAAACTGAAAAATTATTAGAAATATCAAAGGCTTCTCTTTATGAGGGTATTAAAGCATTTAAACGCAATAACCGTGTTGGAGATGTTGGATATGCCATTCAAAATTATTGTGAATCAAATGGCTATGGCGTTGTAAGAGAACTTATTGGACATGGGATTGGACGCGTCATGCATGAAGAACCTGAAATGCCTAATTATGGTAAAAGAGGACGTGGTAAAAAATTTCAAGAAGGAATGGTCGTGGCTATAGAACCTATGATTAATATGGGGACACATAAAATTCAGCATCATAATGATGGTTGGACAATTACTACCAAAGACAACAAGCCTAGTGCCCATTTTGAGCATAATGTAGCCCTAGTTGATGGTAAGCCTGAGCTCCTATCAACATTTGCTTATGTTTATGAAGCACTTGGCATAAAAAGTAATGAAGAACAAGGACTAAGAGTAGACTCTCTTAATATATAATCAATAGTAAAATGAACCACATACAATTAATTGAATCAAAACTAGAACCGCTAAGGGATCAATTAAAATCACATCCACTTTACAGCACACTCTCTACAATTGATGATGTTGCTGTTTTTATGGAGAAGCATGTTTTTGCTGTTTGGGATTTCATGTCCTTATTGAAATCACTCCAAAATCACTTAACCAATGTACATACTCCCTGGACTCCAAAAGGAAAGGGACCTACGGCACGGTTTATTAATGAAATAGTGATGGCTGAAGAAAGTGACATTAATGAACTTGGCGAAGCCATGAGTCACTACGAAATGTATATCGACGCCATGGTTCAAGTAGGAGCAAATACTAGTGACATAGATCATTTTATAAAGGCCATAAATGAAGGTGATGATGTAGATGTCGCTGCTAAAAAAATTAATTTAGAGGCTCCAATATTAGAGTTTATTAACTTTACAATGGACGTTGTTAATTCCAATAAGGCACACAGCATTGCGTCTGCTTTTACATTTGGAAGAGAAGATGTTATTCCTGACATGTTTCTAGAAATTGTTGGGCAGTCTAAAACTAGTGATAATGAAACCTATAGCAAATTACTATATTACTTAAATCGTCATATTGAGTTGGACGGAGACGAACACGGACCTATATCTCTAAAGATGGTAGCCGAATTGTGTGGAGATGACACCCAAAAATGGG
Source organism: uncultured Flavobacteriaceae bacterium (assembly GCA_905181825.1). Lineage (GTDB taxonomy): Bacteria > Bacteroidota > Bacteroidia > Flavobacteriales > Flavobacteriaceae > Hel1-33-131. The sequence continues at coordinate 7,322 of CAJIZJ010000037.1, read as the reverse complement.
AGGAAGTATTAGAAACGGCAAAAGAAGCTTTAAAACTACGCCTAAAATTATGGGATCATATTACAGACTCTATTTTAAAACTTAATACATTAGAGGTTCAAAACACTTAAATTTTGAAAACACTTTTTAAGTTTATTTTAAATTTAATACCACGGCCGTTGCTCATTAAGTTGAGTTTTATAGCCCAGCCACTACTTGTCTATTTTTTGAAAGGTAATACTTATATAGACCCCATTGACGGCAAGGGTTTTAGACGGTTTTTACCTTACGGATATGGTAGGCAACGAGAAAATGTACTCTCCCCTTCTACCCTTTCTTTAGAGCGTCATAGACTGCTTTGGCTGTACCTAAAATCTCAAACAGACTTTTTTATAAAACCTAAAAAACTATTGCATTTCGCTCCCGAACAAGCTTTTTATAAACGTTTCAAAAAAATTGAACATTTTGAGTATATAACTACAGACTTAAACTCACCAATTGCAACAGTGAAAGCAGATATATGTAATCTTCCCTTTGAGTCTAATAGCTTTGACAGCATTTTGTGCAACCATGTACTCGAGCATATTTTAGACGACACCAAAGCAATACAAGAACTGTATCGTGTGATGAAACCTGGGGGTATGGGTGTGTTTCAAATCCCTCAAGACTTAAAACGTGACATCACATTTGAAGATCACACAATTACGGACCCTAAAGAAAGAGCTAAACTATTTGGTCAATATGACCATGTTCGTGTTTATGGAACGGACTATTTTAAAAAACTAGAAAGTTGTGGGTTTAGAGTAGACGCTATAGACTACACAAGCCAACTAAGCACAGAAGAAATTGACAAATACAGACTCGCAAAAGGAGAAATCATCCCAGTAGTTTATAAGCCCTAACTTAAAGGGAACCCATTAAATACAGCTGTTTTAAATATATTATCTTCAGACACATAAACGATAAATACTTTAAGCTCTGGATGTGTCTCTAGAAATATCCTGATCCCTTCAACCCCCATAGCTTGCAGCGCTGTAGCATAGCCATCAGCTGTCATACAATTACTGGCTATCACAGAAACACTTAATATATTTGTTTTGGTTGGATAGCCCGTGTTGGTGTCAATAATATGTGCATAACGGTTGCCCTTTTCATCCAATTTATGCTTACGATAGGTCCCTGAAGTAGCCATAGATTCATTTTCAAGGGTGAGCGTATTAACATACGGCTGTCCTCCTTCAAGATCGGGATGTTGAACCCCTACTACCCACTTGGCGTTTTTAGTAGAATTCAATCCAAAAGAACGAATTTCTCCACCAATTTCTACAAGATAATTTTGAATCCCTTTAGACTCTAAAAATTTACCAATCACATCTACACCATACCCTTTGGCAATGGCATTGAAATCTAGGCGAGTCGCTAACGGCTTAGAGACAACCCCATCAATCATCGTTAGTTTTTCCATTCCTACTGACCTCATTAGATCGATAATTTTTAGACTATCTAAGGATTCTATTTTTCCTTCTGGACCAAAGTCCCATGCGTTAACAACAGCACCAATGGTGGGGTCGAACTGACCGTTTGTTATGCTGTGAATCGCTTTAGATGCTATAAATACAGATTCGAAATGATGATCTACAATAACATCTAAATTTGTATTAACTTTTGAAATATCTGAGGTAGATATATAAGTAGACATAGAGCGGTTAATTTCAAAAAATAAACTATCAAAAGCGGTCTCATAATTAGTATTGCTATCGTAAATAATTGAATACGTAGTTCCAAATACTGGACCCGAAACGCGCAACTGATTAATAGAATCCGAACAGGAAACAAATATCAAGGACATTAAAAAAAATAGTTTTTTAGTCATTTTAATTTAATTAAGGTTCGTATCTATGACTTGAATCCCATTGTATTCAATAAGATATTCTTCATTTAAAAATACGGGCAAATCATTCCCTTTAGGGTTTCCAATTCCAACTCCAGCATATAAGACTTTAGCATCTTTTTCTTTTGCGTGATTTTTAAAAGTCTCCATCCAGACCACATCGTAATTACTAGGATTATCTGGAAGCTTTACTACACGAACTATGACAAAAAAGTATTGGCTGTTTTTGTCAATACAAACAAATTGAGGGTGTTTTTTAAGCTTACTATTTATAGCAACAAACTCAAAGCCACGGGACTCTAAATCCTTTCCTACATGATTCATAGCTAAGTTATGCATTTCTTGTTTTGACAGCGGTTTACTCATAATGCAAAAATACAAAAAGCCCAACACATGTGTTGGGCCTCAGGTTAAAATATTTAGAATCGATTAGCCGCCAAAATCATCAAATCGAATGTGTTCATCTGCAATTCCAAAATCTTCACCCATTTTCTGAACCGCTTGATTCATCAATGGTGGTCCACAGAAATAGAGTTCGATATCTTCTGGTGACTCATGATGATTTAAATAATTATCAATAACACAGTTATGAATAAATCCAACAAAACCATCGCCTTCGGCATCAATATTTTCTTTTACTTTCCAGTTATCTTCTTCCATTGGTTCAGAGAGCGCTAAATGGAATTTGAAGTTAGGGAAATCTCTTTCTAAAGCCTCAAAATGTTCTAAGTAAAATAACTCACGCTTAGAACGCCCTCCGTACCAGTAAGATACTTTACGACCTGTTTTAAGGGTTCTGAAAAGATGATAAAGGTGTGAACGCATTGGTGCCATTCCAGCACCACCGCCAACGTAAAGCATTTCAGACTCACTTTCATTGATAAAAAATTCACCGTAAGGTCCAGAAATAGTCACTTTATCACCTGGTTTTTGAGCAAAAATATAAGAGGACGCAATCCCTGGATTCACATCCATCCAGCCATTATTAGCACGATCCCATGGTGGAGTTGCTATACGTACATTTAGCATAATCTCGCGACCTTCAGCAGGGTAAGATGCCATTGAATAGGCACGTTCTACTGTTTCTTTATTTTTCATTGTTAATGGCCAAAGACCAAACTTATCCCATTCTGCTTGAAACTTATCAGCTGTTTCATGTTCTTCAGGATGCGCAGTAATATCAATATCTTTGAAATTAACCTCACATTCTGGGATTTCAATCTGGATATATCCACCAGCCTTATAACCCATGTCTTCAGGAATTTCGACGACAAATTCTTTAATGAAAGAGGCAACGTTGTAGTTACGTACGACAGTAGCTTCCCATTTCTTAATTCCAAAAACTTCTTCTGGAATGGTTATCTCCATGTCTTGTTTTACCTTTACTTGGCAAGATAAACGAGCCCCGTGTTTTAACTCTTTTCTTGAGAAATGAGGCGTTTCTGTAGGCAAGGCTTCTCCTCCACCTGATAACACGTGACATTCACATTGAATACATGTTCCACCTCCACCACAAGCAGATGGTAAAAATATTTTATTCCCACTTAAAGTGGATAGCAAAGTAGCACCTGAGGCTACTTCTATTTCGCGTTCACCATTAATAAGGATCTTAACAGGTCCTGATGGTGATAGTTTTTGTTTTACAAAAAGGAGCACACTAATTAATAGCAATGAAATTACTAAAAATGCTACAACAGTAGCTAAAATGGTTCCGGATGTTCCAGCGGCTAAAATCATATTAGTTAACTATTTTTGTTTGGTTTTCAATTTCTTTTTTAATGTCTGTGGCTTCTACTACTACCACTTCTGGGGTTTCTTTAACTTCTTCGTCTCCTCCAGTTAGCATTCCTCCAAAGCTCAAGAAACCAATACCCATTAGTCCTGTAACAATGAACGTTATTCCCAAACCTCTTAAGGGTCCTGGTACATTTGAATATCTGATCTTTTCACGAATAGATGCAATAGCTAAAATAGCTAAGAACCAACCAATACCAGAAGATATCCCATAATTAACAGCTAGACCTAAGGTTTCGATTTCACGAGACTGCATAAATAGAGAGCCTCCCAAAATAGCACAGTTTACTGCAATTAATGGTAAGAAAATACCCAATGAATTGTATAATGATGGTGAAAACTTTTCCACCACAATCTCTACTAACTGTACCATGGTTGCTATGGTTGCTATGAACATTATGAAAGAAAGAAAACTTAAGTCATATTCTTTAAACTCTGGTCCAAGCCATTGTAAGGCACCAGGCTGCAATAAATACTGGTCTAATAACCAGTTTAAAGGCACTGTAATTGCCAATACAAAAATTACGGCGGCTCCAAGTCCAACTGCAGTGGCTACTTTTTTAGAGACGGCTAAGTATGAACACATACCTAAGAAAACCGCAAACACCATATTATCAATAAAAATTGATTTGAAAAATAATTCGATGTGTTCTATCATTGTCTTTTATTTAAATTCTTACTAAAGAAGTTAATCTTCAATTAATGTTGTGTTTCTACTTCTTTGTACCCATATAATCAGACCTACAATAATTAAGGCCATTGGAGGCATTAGCATAAACCCATTGTTTTCATATCCAATAGAATAGAGCCCCGTTTTTTCGATGGGGTCTCCAAGTACTGGAATTCCAAAAAGAGTTCCAGATCCTAGAAGTTCTCTAAAGAAACCAACGACTAGCAATATGAGCGCATATCCTAGTGCGTTACCTATACCATCTAAAAAAGCTTTCCATGGTCCATTTCCAAGAGCAAAGGCTTCAAAACGCCCCATTATAATACAATTGGTAATAATCAAACCAACAAACACTGACAGCGTCTTACTAAGTTCATAAGCGTAAGCTTTAAGGACTTGATCTACAATAATTACTAATGACGCTACAACTATAAGTTGAACGATGATTCTAATTTTTGAAGGAATGATATTCCGCATTAATGAAATAACAACATTACCAATACCTAGTACAAATAAAACTGCAATGCCCATTACCAGAGACGCTTTGAGCTCAGCAGTAATAGCCAAGGCAGAACATATTCCTAATACTTGAATTGTAATCGGATTGTTATCAGCTAAGGGATCCGTTATTAATTTGGCATCTTTTTTTGAAAGTAGTCCCATGTTAATTCAATTGATTTTTTAAATTTTTAAAGTATGGTAAATACAATTTTAGATCGCTCTTAATCATTGCAGACACACCATCGCCTGTAATGGTAGCTCCTGCTAATGCATCTACTTCATAATCGTCTTTTGTTAGATTTTTAGGATCATTGTTACCTTTGGCAACTGTGATTCCTTTGAAGTCTCCAGAAGCAGTTAGTAGCTGCTCTCCTACAAAATCATCCATAAAATAGCGTTGTTTGATATTAGCTCCCAAACCAGGTGTTTCGGCAGCATGATCAAAAAAGGCACCTTGAATAACCATATCTTCATTGAGTGACACATAACCCCAAATAGCATCCCAAAGTCCTTTTCCTCGAATAGGTACTATATAAAATGATTCTCCTTCTTTTTCGCCTACAAACAAAGGCAATAGTCTTATGCCTCCATTTTTTGCTTTGGCTTGTTCTTTTTTAACATCTATAAGGTAAGCTTCTGTATTTTCAGTAGAACTTCCGTCAGCGTTGATTAGGAGTTGTTTTGAGATGTATTTAGAAAACTCTCCTGCAACTTTATCTGTCCCAACAAAAACAATATCCGTTGCTCCGTTTTCATTAATTCCCATCGCATATAGTATGTTTTGTTGCTTTTCCATACGTTCATTCTCTTTAATATTTGGTTTTAAAGAGGAGGCTGTAAAAGCTAACAATGACCCAACTACAACTACCATTCCGATAGCAAATAAGATCGTGTATTTATTAGTATCTGTATTAGTGCTCATATTTATGCTGTTTTAACTTTAATACGTTTCATTCGTTTTTTTACATTTCCTTGCACCACATAATGGTCTATAGTTGGTGCAAAGACGTTCATTAGAAGGATTGCTAAAAAGACGCCTTCAGGGTATGCTGGATTAAATACACGAATCATAATAGATATAAATCCAATTAAAAATCCGTAAATCCATTTTCCTTTGTTGGTTTGAGCAGCAGTCACAGGATCTGTTGCCATAAACACGGCTCCAAATAATATACTTCCAATAATAAGGTGTTGCCAAAAAGGAACACTCATTAGTCCGAAAAACTTACTTGAACTTGTGATCCATCCGGCATCTACAACGCCGTTAAAAATTAACCCCATGCTAAGGGCTCCTACAAGGGTACTTAAAATAATTCTCCAACTTCCAATTTTTGTAAATATCAAGAAAAGACCTCCTAGTATAATTAACAACTTTGACGTTTCTCCTATGGATCCAGGAATAATTCCAAAAAACATGTCCGCATAACTGTATACAATTTCTTGCCCCTGAGCGTAACTTCCTAAGATAGTTTCTCCTGAAATAGCATCTAGATTTTGACCAGCAGCAATTGCTTGATCTCTTTCAACTGCACCATGTACCCACACTTTATCTCCACTCATCCATGTTGGATACGCAAAGAATAAAAAGGCTCTAATCGTTAATGCTGGATTTAGAATATTCATCCCTGTACCTCCAAAAACTTCTTTTCCAATGACCACTCCAAAAGCAACTGCTACTGCTAGCATCCAAAGAGGTAAGTCAATCGGTACAATAAGTGGCACTAGCATACCTGTAACCAGATATCCTTCCTCCACTTCATGACCTTTAATGACCGCAAAAAGGAATTCAATTGCTAAGCCTACCCCGTAAGATACGACCACTAATGGCAATACTTTCCACATTCCAATTACTAAGTTATCCCAAGTCCAAAAGGAAGCTCCTAAAAAACCTTGAGCAGAATCAATAACCCCTAAAGCTAAATGGTGTTGGTAACCGGCATTAAACATTCCGAAAATCAAACAAGGAACCATCGCCATAATAACCGTGTTCATGGTACGCTTTAAATCATCAGCAGCTTTTATGTGCGTGCCATTGTGAGTGGTTTCGTTTGGTAAATACAAAAATGTATGCAGAGCATTAAAGGCCGGAGCCATTTTAGTGCCTTTATACTTTTCTTTAATGGTGTGTAAATTACTTTTTAAACTCATTTTTATCCTATTTCTTTTAGCATTAAGTCTAGTCCTTCTCTAATTATTTTTTGATGTGGTTGTTTGGAAACACATACAAATTCGGTCAGTGCAAAATCTTCTGGTGCAACTTCGTACATCCCTAAAGCTTCCATTTCGTCAAGGTCTTGATACATACAAGCTTTTAAAATCTGCATTGGAAATATATCTAACGGAAATACTTCTTCGTATGTTCCTGTAAGAACAAATGCTCTATGCTCTCCGTTAGTATTTGTATTTAAATCAAATTTTTTGTTTGGTGTTAACCATGAAAATGTCAAAGCTCTTGATGTAGAAACCTTCTCAAAAACAGGCTTATTC
>CAJIZJ010000036.1 GCA_905181825.1 uncultured Flavobacteriaceae bacterium | reverse complement strand
GCAGAAGCTTCCAAGTAATCGCTTTGAAGTGTTTGAATCGAATCAATCACAACGACATCTGGTTGAAGCGCTTCAATTTGTTTAAATATATGCTGTGTTTTTGTTTCTGTTAATATGTAACACGTATCATTCAATGGTTGAATACGCTCTGCTCGAAGTTTAATTTGTTTTTGACTTTCTTCTCCAGAAACATATAAGGTTTTATAAGGCAGTTTCAACGAAACTTGAAGCATTAACGTACTTTTTCCTATGCCAGGCTCTCCTCCTAAAAGGGTTAAGGATCCTGGAACTATGCCACCTCCTAGCACACGGTTAAGCTCACCATCGTTGGTGTTCATTCTAACTGTTTTTGCCGTGTCTATTTCTGATATTTTTAACGGCTTAGATACCCGGTTAGGGGTGTTTTGTGCTCCAAGCTTCCAATCCTTTTTGTCTGACTTCTGCACCAATTCTTCGGCGATTGTGTTCCAAGACTTACAAGATGTACATTGTCCTTGCCATTTAGCAGATTGAGCTCCACAGCTCTGACAAAAAAAGGTGGTTTTAACTTTAGCCATTAGTATCCGTATTCTTTTTGAATTTGATCTGCTCGATTTAGCATATCTTCTTTTAAATAGCCTTCAATACTTCTTAGTGTATAACAAGACCTGTAGGAATTCATTGCCTTTTTGTACTTTCCTGACTCCTCATAATAGCGTGCTAAATAAAAAGGGGCTAATATAGTACCTGGGTGTTGGTCTTTGGCGATGTTTCCCAAATCTTTATAAAGCTCATACTGCTCTGTTTTTTCAATAGCTGTAGCAATGGCTCTAAAATCGTTAACGAGTATTTGCTTTTCTACCCCAAACACCTCATTGATCGCGTCATATTTATCTATTAAATAGTCAACAGGAGACGTTTCTAAAGGAAGGATTTTGTTTTTATACTCTGATCTGCTAATTGGTTGAAACTCCGAAAATATACCTTCTAATGCCTTTGGGATTGAATGTGTAACTAGTGAATAATGTGTAGCGCCTTCAAAATTATCAAACGAATAGTACAGATTAGAGTTTTCTAAAACAGAAAGCTGAGTATTTAGTTCAACAGCCTCTTTTTTATTTTGCTTTAAATCCTGTGAGGCTGTGGATAAGTAATAAAATGATTTTCTCTTTTGCTCAATAGAAAACTGTCTTGTAAGATTTTCCTGCATGTAAGATGCTAACTCAGGGCTAAGGGCTATGAAAGCATTAAAAACAGGCGATTTTTTAAAGAAAAAATAATTTATAAAGTTTGCTGTCTTTCCATGACCAATAGCAATTTTAAAATCTAAACTACGATAGTTTTCTGTAACAAAAGGAATAAGCTCGGTTACAACAAAGTCGTAAAACTGAGCCCCCTTTTTATGAGGTAAGAAATTTTCTACTGAGATTGTGCAGTCATCTGCTCTTGAATCTATTTGGTTTACCCCTACTACAATCGCATCGGGCATGTCTTTCCAGTAAGAATAGTAGTCAACATTGCCTGCAACGACCTCGAAAAGATAATCCCCATCAAAAACAATAATTAGTGGATAGGCTTGGTCTTCATTGGCCTCATAATTGCGTGGAAGTTGAATTTTTAATTCTCGAGTCGTTCCTAGAGCTTCAGATTCAATCGATTCATAAATAGTCTGAGAGAACGAAAGGTTACAACTTAACAGCAATGAAATGACAAAAAACTTCATGTTATATGTATATATAGTTTGGTGTTGCCAAGTTAAGAAAATAAGCTAAAAATAATTGTACTATTTAGAAGTTTGTTTTGGGAATCGCCTATTGTAAAATGGCAAATAGAGAAGAGAAAGCCCGCCTAAAAGTATAATCATTAATGTTTGTGAGGTCCACATAATCCACCCAAATGCAATACTTGGATCTTCAGGAATATTAAAAATAGAAAACGCAGCAAAAATAGCCAATGGATAAGATCCAATCCCTCCATTGGTTGCAGCAATACTAAAACTAGCCAATATAAAGCCGATTAAGATCGCCGCAAAAGGAATGTTACTTATTTCATTTACAGAAAATGTAGTGACATAAAACATAAGTACATACATTCCCCATATAAACAGCGTATGAAAAATAAAAGGCCACTTTTTTTTCATCTTAAAAATACTAAGAAGCCCCTCCACTAAGCCGCTCATAAACGATTTAATTTTTAGGGCGATTTTTGACTGCCCTTTTTTAATAATTACAATTGTAATAAAAATAAAAGCGAGACCTATAGCCCCCGCAATTAATAATCTTAAAGGGTCTATTGTTTCTGAGAGTTTCGAGTAAATAAAGTCATATTGTAAAAAAAGTGTCGCCGTAATAATACCTAGCATAACAACCATATCGGCAATTCGTTCTGAGACTATAGTACCAAAGCTTTTTTCAAAAGGCACCCCTTCATAATTTGTAAGTATGGAGGCCCTTGCTATTTCACCGGCTCTAGGAATTGTATAGTTAATTAAATAGGTAGCAAAAACAGCCATTATACTGTTTCCAAGCTTAATGCTGTAACCCATAGGCTCTAACTGAAATCGCCAACGATAGGCACGAGACAAGTGACTTAACAGACCAAAAAATGTACCTAAAAGAACCCAAGAATAGTTGGCTTCTTTAAAAGAACCAACTAAACGATCAAAAGGGATAATAGAAAACGAATACCAAACCGCTACAACACTTAGTAAAAGTGGGACCGTTACTTTTAGTATTGGCTTCAGTTTTAGATTCAAAATTTAGTTTAATAGGTTATTGGATTCATTAGGAAACACCAATGAAGGCTTAAAGACTTTAGCGTCTTCTAATTCCATAAAAGCATAGGTAATAAGTATCAAAACATCTCCTATAGAAACCTTATGAGCTGCTGCGCCGTTTAAGGTGATTTCACCCGAGTTTCTTGGCCCTGGAATTACATATGTGTCTAGGCGCTCACCATTGTTGTTGTTAACCACTTGGATTTTTTCTCCTTGGATAATATTGGCAGCATCCATTAAGTCTTCATCAATTGTAATACTTCCGATGTAATCAAGATCAGCTCCAGTTACTTTTACTCGATGAATTTTTGATTTCACTACTTGTATTTGCATGTTGGTAAATATAATTAATTTAAATCTATATTATCAATTAAACGGACATCTCTTACAAAGACCGCAATAAATGCTCGATATGTTTTATTGCTGTTGTTTTGCTCAATAGTTGTCAAGGTTTCTATCTCTGAAATCTGAAAATACTCCAGCTCAAACAATGGATTTGCGCTAAACTGTGTGTCCACCCAGCGATAAATAGCTTGCACACTCTCTTTTTTAAATTTCTGATTAACTAATTTTAATGTTTTATAAATCAATGCCGATTCATGCTGTTCTAAAGGAGTCAAGCGAGTATTTCTAGAACTCATTGCAAGCCCATTAGGCTCCCGCTCAATTGGACATCCTATAATATTGACTGGCAGTTTTGTGATTGCTACCATTTTTTTTATTATTTGTAGTTGCTGAAAGTCTTTCTCGCCAAAATAGGCGTTGTCAGGGTTAACGATTTCAAACAACCGCTTTACAATGGTTCCTACTCCGTCAAAATGACCAGGTCGAGAACGGCCTTCCATTTCTAATTCAAGTCCTTCGAAATCAAAGCAATCCGATGCTATTTTAGGGCCATAAACATCCTTAATTTCAGGCGCATACACAACAATAGATTGCTTTGAAAGGGTTTCTAATAATTGAATATCCTTATCTAATGTTCGGGGGTATTTATTTAAATCGTCCGGATTGTTGAATTGAGTTGGATTAACAAAAATACTAACCACAACGCAATTATTAGTGGCCAAAGCAGCTTTTACCAAAGACAAATGCCCCTCATGAAGAGCTCCCATAGTAGGAACAAACCCCACTGAAAAATCAGCTTGTTTTTGTTTGTTAACATGAGCTATTAAACCCGTCTTTGATTTGAATAATTGCATTTAGTAAATAATTAACAGCTTGCAAACTTAAGGTATTACAATTAATCTGCATAAAATTTTGTATTTTTGCACGAGTTTTATTGTCAATACTAAAACCCTAGAGCATATGAAAGATAAGAGAGTATTATACGTGTCGTCAGAAGTAGTGCCATATCTCCCTGAAACAGAGATTTCATCTATGTCGTTTGAAGCGCCTAGAATGATCAACAAACAAGGAGGGCAAATACGAATATTCATGCCTCGCTATGGTAATATTAATGAAAGAAGACATCAACTCCACGAGGTCATTCGCCTCTCTGGCATAAACTTGGTAATCAACGACTTAGACATGCCCTTGATAATTAAGGTCGCTTCCATCCCAAAAGAACGGATTCAAGTTTATTTTATCGATAATGAAGAATATTTTAAAAGAAAAGCAACCCTTACAGATGAAGAAGGAAAGTTATTTGACGATAATGATGAACGCGCTATCTTTTTTGCAAAGGGTGTAATTGAGACTGTTAAAAAATTGAACTGGGCTCCAGACATAATTCACGTACATGGTTGGCTAGCGTCTTTATTGCCTTTATACCTGAAACAATATTATAAAGATGAACCTTTATTTAAGGAAAGTAAAGTAGTAACTTCTATTTATAATAAAAGTTTTGACGATACGCTTAATAGTGATCTTATTGATAAAATCAAGTTTGATGAAATAGAAGAAACTTATATTGACGGGCTAAAAACACCTAACTATTCTAACTTAATGAAGGTTGCTATCGATTTTTCTGATGGATTAATAAAAGGGTCTCAAGAACTTCCTGCAGAACTAGAAGACTATCTTGCTAATTGTGAAAAGCCTGTTCTTGACTATCAATACCCGGAAGCTTTTGCGGAAGCTTATACTGATTTTTACACTACAAAAATATTAAAATAAGTCCCCCCTATTTATCATGAAACATATGAACTCTTTTTTATTAAAATCTGCTTGTGCACTATCTGTTATTTTAATGGTCCAAGCCTGTGACTCTGAGTTTTCAGAAATTGGTACAGGCATCGTAGGGATTCCAGATTTTGAAATTAAAAATAAAGCTTACCCAATAACAACCTACAATAAAAAAATAACCGAATTTGAATCCTCTAACCTAGGAAATAACCTGTTAGGATATTATAAAGATCCTGTTTTTGGGGGCTTTAACGCTAATTTTGTAGTTCAAATGCTCTCCAGTGATTTCACTCCAACTTTTGGGGACAACCCTGTAATAACCTCTGTAATTTTAACAATTCCTTACTCGAGTATTGCAACTGTAGGGGAGGAAGAAACTACATATGAGCTAGACTCGCTATACGGATCAAACGAAATTAAGCTATCTATTTATAATAAAAGTTTTGACGATACGCTTAATAGTGATCTTATTGATAAAATCAAGTTTGATGAAATAGAAGAAAC
>CAJIZJ010000035.1 GCA_905181825.1 uncultured Flavobacteriaceae bacterium | reverse complement strand
ACAAAGAGTCTGTTGATTTTAAGGGGCTTTACAACCCTATGGAAGGGTTTTTTAAAGCTGGTTTAGGCTCCAACGCCTACAGAGATGCCTGGAGTTTATTTGATCAAATATTAATTTCAAAGCCCTTATTAGAAGAAGACTTTTCTTCTTTTAGATTTTATAAAGCGGGTATTTTTAATAAGCAATTTCTAATCAGTCAAAAGGGACGCTACAAAGGATATCCATTTAGAAGCTTTTCGTATGGAGGGTTTACTGGAGGCTACAGTGATCACTTTCCTGTATATGTACATGTAATCAAAGAGGTTAATTAATTATAAAAACTAATATTCATAAAAAAAGCAGCCAATTGGCTGCTTTTTTTATGAATATTAGTTGGGCCATACGTTCCATGGAATCCTAGAAACAATGAGGATTAAGGCAATTGTATAAAAAACGGCAACGGTTTTGTACTTAGGTCCAGAAACTAATTTCTTTTTATGTTTAGAATACCCTATTGTAATTAGAGCTACGGCCAAGATATTAATTGTTGGGTGCTCTACAAGGTATAAACGTATGTCAGCATTTTTCATAACCTCACCTACCCCTAAGTCACTCCAGAGTCCAAAACGAGCAGATGTAAAATAAAGAAGCAATCCTATAAGCAACTGAATATGGGATACGATCAATGTGAATAAAGAAACTCTAAACGCTTTAGCGTCGTAGTCTTTTTTTCCAAAATACCCTATAAGAGATTTTAAAACAGCTAAAATAAGGACGACAAGTACTAAATAGGCCCAGTAGGAATGAATCGTTTTGATCATGGTATTTGGTGATTTTATGTTTCTACAAAAGTACGAGAAATTTAGGCATAAAAAAACCCTCACTAAGTGAGGGTTTTGATTGTAATTTATTTGGGATTAATTTTGAATCCAAACACCCGCTTCTTTAATAAGAGAGCGGTTTTCAGTTCCACTAGAACCGTCATATATATTACATGTTGTAATGTATTTTTGACCGTCTGCAGCAGAAGGATCTAGGTTGTCTAACATGACACCCATAGCCGTCACCATCATTTCATCGCTCCATGCCGTAGCTGAACCAGTTCTGTTAAAGTTACCATAGCTATCTAAGTTAGCCGCAGCTTCTACAAAACCTGTTGTAGTTGCCAGTGCACTTGCAACTACAGCGTAATCTGAATCCACTAACGTGTATCTGATAGTGTTATCAGGTACCCATTCTGTTCCATCATGACCAAACTGTAGTGATGTAGAAATAGTTGACTGGTGTGCCATCCAAGCACCATCAGTAAAAGTGTAAAGATTCCCTCTTACTTGAGCCCCACTTGAACTTGAGTAATAAGCATAAGTTACAATAAGCTCTTCTTCTTCTTGTCCGTAAGGGAAGTTGATCGCTAAAAATGCAGGGAGGTAATTGTTTGGAGAAATAGAACTTGAGAAGTTATCAAATCTCCCTGGTTGCCCAGAACCTTCGCCCATAGAGTCAAAATCAGCTGTACTTAAATAATATACATTTTCTGCTAATTCCCAATCACCTTCAGAATACATATAATACGTTCCGTAACTCACAGCGTCACCAGAAATTCCAATTGCTTTTACAGATAAGTCTTGGACTCTCCATCTTGGAGATTCTGTATCTGTAGAGCTGTATTTAAGAGCGATATGAATTGTTTCTCCATCGTAATCAGAGAAATCAAAATCTTCAGATGTTGTTAAATTGCCGTAAATTGTTTTATCAAAACTCAATGCAGTCCATGTTGCTGATGCAACATCTCCACCCTCTATGTAATCAGTTGCAATTAAAATATCAATTAAAGCATCATCGGCGCCAAAAAGATCAATTTCTTGTGTAATTTGAAATAACACGTCAGACTGACCTGTTAAATCAATTTCTGGAGAAACCAACCATTCTTCATTGGCCGAGGAAGAGCCACTAGAATAACCAGATCCTTGAACATTACTTGATCCTGTTGTCCAAGCGTCAAGAGCTCCAGAAGCATCAATAAGTTCGAAATCATCAAAATTTGCTGGGAATGCTGCTTGGTATAAATTTGTTAAACCAACAACTGGTGTGTCAATGTACTGATCGTATTCAACCAAAAGAATTTGTCCTTCGGTCGCATCCATAATTTGTGCATCAAGAACCGCTGGAATATCTTCATTAGGGTTCACATTTGGATAGAAACCAAAGGCATCACTTCCTGTTGTTGCGTAATCCGAATTTGAGAATTGGTAAGAATCTGCATATGTATAATCACTTACACCATCTGCTGAACCAACATAAAGCTCATAGTTTACCGTTACGGAAGAACCATTTCCCCAATATTGAAAAGGTGCAATGGTTTGCAAGTAAGGTGCAATCATTTCTTTAGCATCATCAACAGACGAAAAAGAACCGTAACCCAATTCTAATTCTTCATAATCATCATCTGTGAAAGTATATGTTGCATTTCCCACAATTGGGTTGTCCTGTGCATCAATGGCTGCATTGATATCATCGTTCGGGCTACATGCTGTAAAAACGAACGCCGACAGAGTCAGTAAATATATTATTTTTTTCATTTTCTTATTTTTTAGAAATTAATTTTTAATCCAAGACTGAATGTTCTTCCTGCCCCGTAGTACACTCCAGCAGTTTGAGCTGTTGAGCCAGTTCCGTCACGAGCATCTGAAATATATTCTGTATTCAAAACATTGTTCATTCTCGCAGATAATGATGCATCAAACTGACCAAAACTAAAGCCGTGGCTTAAACCCATGTCTAATAAGCCATAAGCTGGTAATTCCCATGAATCTGCCCTGTTGGTTTCATCATTTCTGTCGGTAATTCTATAACTAGCATATAAATCACTCGCATAGTTATAGTCTATATAAAATGATGTTTTGTCCATCAATTTAAACTTAGACCCTAAAGCAAATGTTGTTTGTGCAGCATCAGATACTTTTAAATCTTTTGCATACACATCGATAGATTCGATAAGTTGTCCGCCTTCGTCAAATAAATTACCGCTAGCATCATTTTTCCAATTCCAGTTTCCTAAAGAAGCCATCCCTGTGAATGTAACTGCATCAGTAGCTTTATAAACGAAATCAACCTCTACCCCTGTGTGTAAAGCATCTAGACCTGCAATGTTGTAGTTGATACGTTCTCCTTGATTATCTGGATCGAATACACTTCCAGTTAAAGATTTATCAATCCAAGTCGTGTAATAAACATTCAGATTTGCTGAAAATTTATCCCCTCTAAATCCATATCCTAGTTCTGCACTAAATACTTTTTCGTTTAAAGCTTCTTCATTGAATACTGTTGAGCTATCACTTTGAAAAACGTTTCCGTCTAAGAAAGGTGCTTTTGAGAAATACCCTACATTAACAAATATGTTATTTGTATTATCTATATTATAATTTGCACCCCCTTTGATGCTATATCCAAGAAAGTCAGCATTATCTGATTGACGTGCTGGATCGTTAGCAGCATAATACATAAACTCTTCCTTGCTGTATGTGGTATTAGAAATCGCAGTTGCAACAAAAATCGAAACATCATTAGTTGGTGAGTATTCTGCCTGCGCAAAAAGACCTCCTCTAACAACTTTACCGTCGTAATCTTTATTAAAACGATCACCAACTTTTAAAGCTTGTCCAAACGTGTTTTCATCATCACTTTCGTTAATATAAAATTGCCCTCCTAAAAGATCTGCAACTTCGTACCAGTGAGATCCTACATAGTAACGTGCGTCAATACCTCCTGAAAGCACAAGCTCATCACTGATATTTGTTTTAACAGTTGATAGTAATCCGTACCAGTTATGTGCATTTCTAGAAGCTGCAAAAATATCTGAAGACCCAAGTGCGCCTCTATCTTGATTTTCTTGCGCAATTTGATCAAAATTGATTGGCTGATCTACATCACCTAAACGGTAAGAGTCATCATAAAATTTAGACCCACGTTGTCTTCTTCCTCCACCATTTCCAAATGAAGCATAAAGAGCAGTCGATACTGAGGTATTATCATTAAGTGTCCAGTAGTGATTTAAAGATATTTGTGGCTTGTGATAAAAGTTGTAAGATAAGTGTTCAACTTGTCCATTTCTAATTCCCCAATCTGGATTAAATCGCTTACCTCCTTGTTCCGTCGCTCTATTTTGCGCTATTGTTCTTCTGTTGTAACGCTGTCCGTGCTCTTGTTTGGCACCGAAAGCTGTAAATGACAATTTATGATTATCATTAATTTGTTTAGATAAATTAACAAAATAGTTGAAACCATCAAATTCTGTTCCGTCTACATAACCATCACCAAAGATTTTAGCAAGAGAAACTGTCGCTGCAAAACCATTATCCATTAACCCTGTTGAGTAGGTCATCCCATATTTTTGGTAGCCGTCATTTGCAGTTCCCATTTTTACAGAACCGCCAGCTTGAACGTCTGTTGTTTTAGTTACAATATTAATCGTTCCTCCAATAGAAGGCACTGCAACTCTAGAAGCTCCTAAACCTCTTTGTACTTGCATTGAACTTGTAACATCTCCTAAACCAGCCCAGTTAGACCAATAAAGTCTTCCGTTTTCCATGTCATTAACAGGGATACCATTGATTAGTACACCCACGTTTTCAGAACTAAATCCACGTAAGTTAATACGACCATCTCCATATCCACCACCAGATTTGGTAGCATAAACTCCTGGAGTTGATTTTAAAATTTCTGGAAACTCTTGAGTTCCAAGTTTAAGTTCAATGTCAGCCGCCTTAATTGTAGATACTGCTACTGGCGTTTTTCTGTCAACCGCAACTGATGCAAAAAGCTGAACTTCTTCCAAGCCTAATTCACTGGCTTCTAAAGAAATAGACCCTAAGTCTGTACTTGCCGAAAAAGCTATTGTGAATGATACGTAACCAACATAAGAGACAACTAGCTCACCTGCAGAGTTCACAGTGTTTAATGTAAATTTTCCATCAAAGTCAGTAGAAACTCCGTTAGTGGTTCCCTTCTCAATGATTGTAGCCCCTGGCAAAGGTTCTTGCATGCTAGCGTCGGTAATGACACCTGTTACAGTGCTCTGAGCGGCAACTGAAAACGCACACACCATCAAGGCTAAAGATAATAATTGTGTAATCTTTTTCATAATCTTAATTATGTTTAATAGTTTAGTTAATTTATCGAACAAAAGTAGGTATTATAAAATTGATTGCTATTATCATATTATTAACAATTAAAGTGAGATTGTTAATAAAGAATTAGCAGTTATTTAGCTGTTTTTCTCATAATAGTTTAAAAGATTTATAGTGGAAGCATCATGACTTGTTACTGAACCTGTATTAATTTCATCTAAAATTTTAGTCGCTAATTGCTTCCCTAATTCTACGCCAAATTGATCATAACTAAACACATTCCAAACAACCCCTTGAACAAATATTTTATGCTCATACATTGCAATTAATTTCCCTAAACTCTCTGGGGTTAATTGTTTGATGAAAATGGTATTGGTTGGCTTATTGCCTTCAAACACTTTAAAAGGAACAATTTCTGATGGGGTCCCTTCAGCGCGTACCTCAGCTTCTGTTTTACCATTTAACAGTGCTTCTGTTTGTGCGAAAAAGTTAGAAATCAATTTATCTTGATGGTCTTTATTGCCGTGTAATGATTTTGTAAAACCAATAAAATCCGCAGGAATCAATTTTGTTCCTTGGTGGATTAATTGAAAAAAGGCATGTTGTGAATTGGTCCCTGGCTCTCCCCAAACTAAATTTCCTGTTTGGTAATCGACTTGATTACCAGATCGATCAATACTCTTTCCATTACTTTCCATAATGGCTTGCTGAAGATAAGTTGCAAATTGATTCAAATATTGAGTGTAAGGAATGACTGCTTCACTTTCTGCTTTGAAAAAATTATTATACCACACACTCAAAAATGCTAAAACTACTGGAATATTTGTTTCAAATTTTTCTTCTTTAAAATGAGTATCCATTTTATGAGCACCCTTTAAAAGCGAGTCAAAATGTTCATACCCCACAGCAAGACTAATACTTAAGCCAACAGCACTCCAAAGTGAAAAACGACCTCCAACCCAGTCCCACATAGGGAAAATATTAGAAGGTACAATTCCAAACGCCTCTACCTTAGAAGTATTGGTTGAAACGGCTACAAAATGCTTAGCGACATCGGCTTGTGTTCCGTACTTTAAAAACCATTCTTTGATCGTGGTAGCATTGGATAGGGTTTCTTGGGTGGTGAAAGTTTTAGAAACAATTACAAAAAGAGTTGTCTCAGGATTAAGTCGCTTTAGTACTTCGTTGACGTGATCTCCGTCCACATTACTTACATAATGAGGCTTTAAATGGTTTGCGTAAAAAGATAACGAATCGACCACCATAGCAGGTCCCAAATCGGAGCCCCCTATGCCTATATTTACAATATCTGTAAAGGGTTTATTTGTGTATCCTTTTTTTGTACCATTAATAATTGCGTCCGAAAAAGTTTTTATCAATCCCTTTACCTTATAAATTTCAGGCATCACATTTGCGCCATCTATGATAACTTCAGCGTCGGCTGGTGCTCGTAGGGCTGTGTGCAAAACCGCTCTCCCTTCTGTATGGTTAATAATATCTCCTTGAAAGTATTTTGAAATGGCATCGTCAAGTTTTAGCTCCTCAGCCAATTCCTTGAAAAGTTCTAAAGTTTCAGAAGTGATTCTGTTCTTAGAAAAGTCTACATAAAAATCCTCCCATTTAATAGTAAATTCATCTGCACGGTTAGAGTTTTCTTTGAACCAGGTTTTCATATGACCATCCTTGATGGTCTCAAAGTGTTTTGTTAGTTTTGACCATGCTTTAGTTTGCGTTGGGTTGATAGAATTTAATGCCATTGGTTAATTTTAAATATAATTATTTTATTGAGTCTAGTTGTTGTTTTAAGGGGGCTATAAAAGCTTGGAAATCTGATTTTAGTTCTGGTGATAATGCTTTGGCATCCGGTAATTTTTGTCGTAGTGGATCCACTTGCTTTCCGTTTTTCCAAAAGCGGTAACAAACATGAGGTCCACCGGTATTTCCTGTCATACCTACTTTTCCAATCACGTCGCCTTGCTTGACGTAATCCCCTACCTTTACCAATCGCTTACTCATATGTAGATATTGTGTGCTGTAGGTAGCGTTGTGACGAATTTTAACGTATTTTCCATTCCCGGCTTTACGAGTAGACTCCGTGACTGTCCCGTTTGCAGTTGCTAAAATTGGAGTCCCTATCGGGGCAGCGAAATCAGTTCCTTTGTGAGGGCGTATCTTGTTTCCGTAGTATGCGATTCTACGTTTTAAATTAAACCTGGAAGAAATCCGACTAAACTGAACTGGTCCTTTTAAAAAAGCTTTACGCAGACTATTAGTGGTTTCATCAAAATAATCTGTGCTGTTCTTTGAGTCTTTGTTCAAGTAATTGAATGCATAAAAGGACTCTTCTTTATGTTCAAAAAAGGCAGCTTCAATGGTTTCTATGCCTGCATAAATACTATCTTCCACAAAACGCTCTTTATAAATCACTTTAAAATTATCTCCCTTTTGAAGCCTGGAAAAATCAATGGACCAGGCATAAATATCATCAGACATATCGTAAATAAGCTGGGTTGGCAGCCCTTGTGCTTCCATGGTTTCGGAAAGGGAACTTTCAATCACACCGAATGCTTCTTTTTCTATAATTTTTACAGCCTTTCTTTCTGTATACGCAATTATTGAGTCACAGAATTCAACAACTAGGTATTCTATTTTATTGAGCTCGTATATAAATACAAGTGGAGTTTTAACGGCGTCTTTTTCAAACAAAACAGTGTAAGGCTTTCCTATTCTTAGTTGACGAACATCAAAAACAGCTTTTGTTTTTTCGGCAATGTGGTGAATCTGAGGATAAAATAAATGATTCCGTTCTAAAAGGACCCCAAAACTATCTCCGCTTCTAACCGTATCGTTAAGCACCTTGTAGTTGTTAAGGTTGTATCCAAATTTAAAGTTGTCATTTTGGACCAATTCATCAGTCTTTTCTATCGGTGTCTCCTCATCTGAACAGCCTTTAATAACAATGTTATAAAAAAGAATCATTACAAATCCAGAAAGGAAAAATCTTAAATTAAAATACTTCGTGTTAATCAATTTCATGCCCCCAATTATCTTTTTCATCTTGGCTCCAAAGTTCAGGAAAAAATATTCGTTTTTGGTATTTTGGATGCATATATTTTTGCCAATCGCTTCCACCAGTGGCAACGCCATCTCCATCTTTGCCTAAAATATAGTATTTCGCTGCATTGTAATGAGCCATCACCCATGTTACGTTAACCGTAAAATCATAGTGTCGCATTGCTGTAATTAAACTTTCACTCTGCTGATCTTTATCTGAAAGTTCTTTAAATCGTGTCCATATATTTTTGGTATTGTAGACTTTCATAAACGTAATGAACTCTTCCTTGTAACGGTTTTCAAAATTTGATAACAATGGCGATTTTTGTCCAGTTTTATAATCTTTCCCAGCTGCTTGCCAATACAAATGCTCAAAAGCATGCTCAAAAGGGGTGTCTCTGTCAATATTAGCTCTAAAACGAATATCAATTAGATTAATGAGCTCTGTAGAAGCAAATTCTATTTTACGATATTGAGCGCTTTGAAAGCCACTTGCAGGGGTTAAAGTATGTCGAAATTTATTATACTGAGCTACATCCATTCCTTCTCTCATTATATTAAAAGAAGTCGTTAACATATCAAAATAGCGGCTAATACGCATCAATTTATCTTGAAAGACATCAACTTTTAAAGACTCTCCTTCGGCAACTTGTTTGATCTCCCAAAGAATCATTTTAAAAATTAGCTCATTGATCTGATGGTAAGCGATAAAAACCATTTCATCAGGAAGGTTTGTGCGTTGAATCTGTAATCCCAACAAAGCATCTGTGTGAATATAGTCCCAATATGTTATAGAATTACTATGTAATAGACCTTCTAAGTGTACATTACGATCTTGATTAATCGCTTTATACTTATCATCAAGGTCTTCTAATAGTTTATCGGTTGTTGGTTTTTTTGTCATCTTTTTATAATTGGATTTCGAAAGGATATTTCAGCCCTTTTAAAGCCACCAAATCTGCTCTTAACGACCCTACCTCAAGGTCTGCTTTGATTTTAATTGGAACTTTATTATCGTCTGCGGTAACCCATAATGTAAGGCTTTCTTCTTCTTTAAAAACACGACCTGCCATTACATAGGGCCTGAATTTAATACAATTGATTTTTCCGAATTTTGTTTTGATAGTTTCATGACCTAAATACTTTAGTTTGAACACGAAAGTTTCACTATCAAAAAACAAATCAAGCTTCACAATATCACCCTCTTTTATGGAGTCTGTTTGGTAATTGTTCCTTAAATAATAATAAGCAGAAATAAGGTCTTGAATATTATTCTTAATGTCTACTGATGAGTTTGATTTATTTTTAATATCCTGAACAAACGCTTTATTTTGTGAACGATCAAACTCTATTATTCGATGTTTTTTATAGCCCCCTTCGTTAATGTTTCTCACAAATTTATACGGCAAACCCGTTTCTTTGTCAAAATGACTTTCGTAATGGTCTTTAACCTTAAAAATCCACTTTATAGGGCCCGTCGTCCACCCTTTGGCAACAACTTTATAAACAGGGATCTCGTTATAAATCTCATCAAACACTTCAAGGGTTGCGTTACCAGCTTTCCACCAACCGCTATAACTAAGCTTAAACTTCAACCATTCGCCAGACTGAAACGAGGAAGTTTCTTGAGCTACTAATAGCTGCGAGCTAATTGTGATTATTAAAATTAAATATAATTTCTTCATTATGAATGAAAGCTATAATTTTTAAGGTACTTGAACTCTTATTTACAAATTTGCAATTATTATTCCAAACAATAAAAGGAATCTGCTAAAGAGTCTATTTAAATAGAGTGTCACTAAAACCAATACCCTACGCTAATCAGGTAGGCTGAGTAATTTGTGTCTGGGCTCCAGTTATATTTTAACTCAATAGGACCAAAAACAGTGTCAAAACCGTATCCGGCAGCATAACCCGTATAGCTTAGAATATCAAGCCATTCATTCTGTAAAAAGATATCGTCACCAATTTTAGCAAAATTTGCAGACAGATTAAGATGGTGGCTCTTGAAAAACTCATAATCAAGGGTTGCGTATGCTTTTGTAAAGCTATCCCCTGTTAAGGAGAAAAAATCATAGCCATAAAATGAAAAATAATTATTTATGTTATTATACCCATAGCCTCCTAAACCAAAGTCAAGAGATTTGATGTTAGCTCTTCCTATTTTAACTCCGCTTTGTGCGCCCAGAACAAAAGACCAGTTGTCAAAAGCATTAAAAGCCTTAGAGATGTTTAGTTTTAAATATGAAAACTGAGAAAAATCGGAGTTATCTCCTAAAGATGATAAAAAAAGCTGCGCATTACCTTCAAATAAAAATCCATTTTTAGGGAAAATTTTATCATCAAAAGTATCAAACTTAATACCTCCTACTAAGCTAAAAAAGTTGCTATCCTCAAAGACATAAGAGTCCTCATCAAGTAAAGTATTAAAAAAATTATCTTTAGATGAAATAATTAGTTTTTTATGTTCTAACCCAACTTTAATCGATAGATCCTTTTTTATTAATGTTTCAATAAAAAATTGATTTGTAAAGTCCGAGATTGACACATCAACTTTACGAGTTCCAGCAAACTCTACTGCCGTACTAAAAAGTGAGGGATTAATTTTATAATTGAATAAGTTATACTTTGAATTTATCCCTATACTCCAGTAAAATCCCTTATCAATATAATAATCAAAATTATATCTTGGAGTGTCTCCAAATATTAAATCCAATGAAACAACATCATTTTTCATCAGAAGTTGCTTTTTTGTTACGTTTACTAATGCTGCACTATTATAGATTTGATCATAATGTAATCCAAAGCTTATAAACGCTGTGTTTTTAGCCTCTACGACTTGAGCCTCAAAATCATAGCGATTTCCCTTTGGTATGAATTTATATAAGAAACTGTCAAAATTATTTGTAGCTACTAAGTTATTAACGCCATTACCAAAGTCTTCATAGCTTATCGTTTCTCCGTTCCTAAACCTTAATTTCCCTCTAACATAAGATGATGTGTATTTCCCTAGTCCGAAAACCGTTATTTTATTAATCTTAATTTCATTGTAGTCTGGAAACTTTACTGGTGATTTCTTAAAGTTTTGATCTTTTGCAATTGACTGTAATTCTTTTAAGAAACTCAATGTTTGCTTTTGACCATTCTCTATAATTTGCGCCCCTTGACTAAATGAAATTATTGAATAATCTGATACTTCTGGTTTAATATATATATCTGACAGCTTTGACTTTTTCTTTAATTCCTCAACAGCTCTGAAATTATTGATTTGAAGCAAAATATCAGAAACCGACTTAAGGTCCTCGTCTTTCAGAAGGTCGTCTTGGACATCAACTCCAATAATAAAGTCTAAATTCTTGGACAATAAGCCTTCAATAGGGAAGTTATTTGTAATCCCTCCATCCATCAATAACTTATTGTTTAATTTAACAGGCTGAAACAGAGTTGGAAGTGCACTGCTAGCTGCAATTGCTTGTGCTAGATTTCCTTTATCAAGAACTACTTCTTCACCCGTTTGTATATCTGTCGCAATGCAGTAAAATGGAATAGGAAGTTTACTAAAATCGTCTATTTGACTAACCCCTAAGGTTAATTTTGACAATAAATTAAACACATTTTGACCTCTGGAGATAGAGGAAGGTAATTGAATTTTAAAGCTATTAAACGGAAGGGTTAACGAATATTTTTCTGCGTTTTTTCTTTCATAAAATGTTTTTGACTTTCGAGGTACATTGTCATTTATAAGTAAATCAAAATCAGTGGATTTAATAATAGAATCTAATTGAAGGCCTGTATATCCAGAAGCATACAAGGCTCCTACAACTGCCCCCATACTTGTACCTGCAATATAGTCTACACGAACTCCAAGGCTATCCAAGGTTTTTAGCACTCCAACATGCGCTAGTCCTTTAGCACCCCCACCGCTTAGAACTAAACCTACTCGTGGATTTTTCAACTCTTTCTCTTGTGAAAAACTCCAAGAAAAAACAAATATTAATATTAAACTAACTAATTTACGCACGAGACTTATTTTGATAATAATTATATATAATAAGAGCTTTTGAGACCCCCACAACCTGCTCTAATTCGTCAAGAGTAGCAAATGAAACTCGCTGAGCAGACTTAAACTTTTTAAGTAACTCTAAAATTGTTTTCTCTCCGATCCCAACAATAGATTCCAACTCAGAATTTAACGCTGTTTTACTTCGTTTATTTCGATGATGCTCGATTCCAAATCTATGAGCCTCATTTCTTAGTTGTTGTATGATTTTCAGTGTTTCACTTTTTTTGTCTAAATATAAGGGAATTGGATCATCTGGATAGAATAATTCTTCTAAACGTTTTGCAATTCCTATAATTGCTATTTTCCCTCTAAGATCTAAGGCATCTAAACTTTTCAAAGATGCGGACAACTGCCCCTTGCCCCCGTCAATTATAATTAACTGGGGTAACGGCTGTTTTTCATCTAACAACCGCTTATACCGTCGATAAACAACTTCGGTCATTGAAGCGAAATCATCAGGTCCCTCTACGGATTTAATATTAAAATGACGGTATTCTTTTTTACTAGGTTTACCATTTTTAAAAACAACACAAGCCGCAACAGGGTGTGTACCTTGAATATTTGAATTATCAAAACACTCAATATGTGTTGGGGCCTCTGAAAGTCGCAAATCTGACTTCATTTGTGCCATAATACGTCCTTCATGTCGTTCCGGATCTGTAATTTTAACTTGCTTTAGTTGATCCAGCCTATGGTATTTAGCATTGCGAATTGACAAGTCAATTAACTGTTTTTTATCACCTACCTTGGGAATAGTAATCTTAAAATCAGACCCTAGATTTACCTCAAAAGGGACATATAATTCCTTAGACTCTAAAGAAAATCGTTGACGGATTTCTGTAATAGCCAGTTCTAACAATACTTGGTCGCTTTCTTGAAGTTTCTTTTTTAACTCCATCGTATGGGACCGAATAATAGCGCCATAAGAAAGTTGTAAAAAGTTAACATATGCAAAGCTCTCATCGCTCACTATGGTGAATACATCTACGTTACTAATCTTAGGATTTACAATCGTTGATTTAGCTTGATAGTTTTCAAGTATTTGTAGTTTTAATTTTAGAGATTGAGCTGCTTCAAACTCTAAGTTTTCAGCATGTGATTTCATTTGTGTTTTAAAAACAGCTATAGAATTTTTAAAATTTCCTTTTAAAATTTCTCGTATCGTTGTTATATTTTCTTGATACGAGGTCTCGTGTTCTTTGGCTTCACAAGCCCCTTTACAATTTCCTAAATGGTATTCTAAACAAACTTTATATTTATGGCTTGCTACTTTTTCCTGAGATAAATCGTACTTACAGGTCCTGAGTGGAAAAAGCCCTTTAATAAGGTCTAAAAGGGTATACACCGTTTTAATACTTGTGTAGGGGCCAAAATACTCAGATCCATCTTTAATCATTCGACGTGTCTGAAACACTCTTGGAAAACGCTCATTCTTAATACAAATCCAAGGATAGGACTTGTCGTCTTTTAGAAGCACATTGTAACGTGGCTGATACTTTTTTATTAAATTGTTTTCTAGTAACAACGCATCCGTCTCAGTTTCTACAACAATATGTTTTATTTCAACAATTTTTTTGACTAGAACATTTGTTTTTCCATAGTCATGAACTTTATTGAAATAAGAGCGAACACGGTTTTTTAAGTTTTTAGCTTTACCTACATAGATCACCACTCCTGTTACGTCATAAAACTGATAAACCCCAGGCGTATTGGGTAAGGTTTGTAATTGGATTTCAATAGTAGGGTTGCTCATTAAATCAAAGGTATATTAAATCAAACGATTGTAAAAGTTGAATTTGCATTTTTACTATATTGCAGTTGTAAAATACATTAAATGTCATGAATATTGTAATACTATCACGCAATAAAGATCTTTATTCGACCCGGAGATTAATTGAAGAAGCGGAATCTAGAAATCACTTTGTAGAGGTTATAGACCCTTTAAATTGCGATTTGATTATTGAGAATGAAAAACCAACCATTTTATATAACGATAAATATCTTGATTATATTGATGCGATCATCCCTCGGATTGGGGCATCGGTAACATTTTATGGGTGTGCTGTTGTTAGGCAATTTGAAATGATGAACGTATTTTCGACTGTTTCATCGGAGGCTATTATTCGTTCCAGAGATAAATTAAGAAGCTTTCAACACCTATCAAAAGCAGCTGTTGACATGCCAAAAACAGTTTTTACTAATTACTCACGTGATATTGAAAAGGTAATTGCACAAGTAGGAGGTGCGCCGGTTGTTATCAAGTTATTAGAAGGAACCCAGGGAGTTGGAGTGGTTTTGGCAGAGTCTAATATCGCAGCAGAATCTGTACTAGAAGCCTTTAATGGTCTTGAAGCCAGGGCCTTAGTTCAAGAATATATTGCCGAAGCCAAAGGAGCCGACTTAAGAGCCTTAATTGTAGACAAGCAAGTCGTTGGAGCCATGAAGCGCCAAGGAAAGGAAGGCGAATTCCGATCCAACCTTCACAGAGGCGGAACTTACAAATACCATGCATTAAGTGACTCTGAAACTAAAATTGCCCTCAAGGCTGCTAGAAGTCTAAAACTCCCAATTTGTGGAGTTGACATTTTACAATCTGACAGAGGGCCATTGGTAATGGAAATCAATTCAACTCCCGGGCTTGAAGGGATTGAAGCAGCCACCAAAAAAAATATAGCACAAGCAATTATAACTTACATTGAAAGAAATAAAGACTAATGAGAACCGTGACCATAAATAAATGGGGCATTTTAATAAGATTTTAAGTTGAATAAAAAACAATTAAGAGTAGAATTTAAAAACCGTCGAAATAATTTAAGTTCGGAGCAGATCGACAATTATAGTCTCCAAATAGCAAACTTAGTCATTAACCTACCTATTTGGGGCTACTCATTTTATCATGTTTTTTTAAGCATTAAATCCCTAAAGGAAGTAAATACAGAGCCTATTTTAGCGATTCTTTCAGGAAAAGACAAAAATATTATAGTTTCTAAAACTGAATTTGAAGCACAAACTATGTCTCATGTTTTACTTCAGGACAGTACTGTGCTCAAACTAAATTCGCGCAACATTCCAGAGCCAGAAAATGGAATTGAAATAAGCAATAAACAGATTGAAGTAGTTTTCATCCCTTTATTAGCATTTGATAATCTAGGTAACCGGATTGGATATGGAAAAGGCTTTTATGATGTGTTTTTGAAGGAGTGTTCTAAGACTACTTTAAAAATTGGACTTTCTCTTTTTGAAGCGGCGGACTCTATAGTAGATAGTCAGTCTCACGACATCCCTTTAGATTATTGTATAACCCCAAATAAAGTTTACAGATTTTAAACAAATTAGGCGTTTGAAAAGGCTTTTTTATTAAAAAACAAAAGCAATCCAACCCCCGTACTTATCGCCATATCTGCTATATTAAACACAGGGTCGAAGAAAGAAAAATATTGACCCCCAACAAATGGAATCCAGTCTGGAAAATAGCCTTTAAACATAGGAAAGTATAGCATATCTACAACATTTCCATAAAACAAACCACTATACCCCTTTTCCGGCAAAAATGATGCAATCTGTCCAGAGCTAGTGTCAAATAAAAGACCATAAAAAACAGAATCAATTATATTTCCCAAAGCACCAGAAAAAACCAAAGTTACCGAAACAATAAGCATTGTTGAAGCTTGTTTTTGAAGACTTTGAAACAACCAATATCCAATTCCACAAACAGCAAAAACTCTAAATAAGGATAAGAACAACTTTGCGGTTGAATCTGTGATATAAGAAGAAATATCACTTAATTTGGCACCCCATGCCATGCCCTCATTTTCTATAAAAAACACTCTAAACCAGTCAAAAACCTTAAGTTCTTGTCCTAGCTCAAAGTGTGTTTTAATATATATTTTTGAAGCTTGGTCAAAAAACAGAATAATTGCTATTAATAAGATCGTCTGCTTCTTTGACATATTATTTCTGCATATTCTTAGCCTCTATGCTTAAGGTGGCATGCGGCACTAACTCTAAGCGTTTTTTATTGATAAGCTTTCCAGTAACTCTACAAATTCCGTAGGTTTTGTTTTCGATTCTAATCAACGCGTTTTTTAAGTCTCTAATAAACTTCTCTTGACGTATAGCTAACTGAGAGTTAGACTCCTTGCTCATTACCTGACTACCCTCATCAAATGCTTTAAATGTAGGAGAAGTGTCTTCCGTTCCATTATTGTGATCATTCATATAGGCACTCTTAATTAATTCTAAATCATGCTGAGCTTTATCAATTTTTTGGTGTATAATAGCTCTAAACTTTTCCAAATCATTGTCAGAGTATCTACTTGTATTTTCTATGGACATAATTATTTAAATTTTTGGATATGCAACTTGCTGCTAATCGCATCAAAGGAAACTTCTATACCTTTGTCTAGTTGCTCTACTAAGTGTAGCTCATCCGTTAATGTTTCTATTTTAATATATTCTAAATTTAATTTAATAGCGTTTTCAATATTTTCGTCTGCCTGTAAAAAGACCTCTATACGATCGGTGACTTCAAAACCAGAATCCTTTCTTAAGTTCTGAATCCTATTAACCAATTCTCTGGCAATACCTTCTGCTCTTAGTGGTTCCGAAATGGTAACATCTAAAGCAACGGTCATTGCACCTTGATTAGCCACTAACCAACCTTCTATATCTTGAGACGTTATTTCTACATCATCAAATTGTAATCTAATACTTTTCCCATTAATTTCAATATCTAAACCACCTTTTTCTTCAATTTGCTTTATATCGTTTGCCTGAAGCTTTTGAATAGAGTTAGCTATTAACTTCATGTCTTTTCCAAAACGAGGGCCTAGGGCTTTAAAGTTTGGTTTAATTTGTTTTACTAGTATATCAGAAGCATCCTCAAGAAGCTCAACTTCTTTAACATTAACCTCATGCTTAATCAAGTCTGAGATTGCTAGAATCTCCTCTCTTTGAGCTGGAGAATTTACTGGAATCATTATCTTTTTTAACGGCTGTCTAACCTTGATTTTTTCTTTAGCGCGTAAAGAAAGTAC
>CAJIZJ010000034.1 GCA_905181825.1 uncultured Flavobacteriaceae bacterium | reverse complement strand
CAATTTCTCCTAGTGAAAAGTATTTAAAACTTACTGCAAATGCACTCCGTTCGTTAAGTCTGTTAAAATAGGTGACATTTCCTAAAAATATGTCATTCACTAACTTACTTAGGTAAGGCGTATAGCTAATTCCAAATCCTGATTTAGCTTCTGAAAAGGCGTATTTAGAAGGATTCCAATGCTGCGAATAAGTATCTACAGAGGTTGCCACACCCATGTCCCCCATGCCTGCTGCACGTGCGTCAGAGGCAATCAATAAAAAGGGTACCCCCGTAGTGATGACACGGCTGTCAAGATTTGGAATTATAGTTGTTTGAGCTTCTGATTTATTTGAGATTAACGCCACTAAAAACAAGATACTTAAGGTTAGTTTTTGGTGTGTTTTATTTAATTTAATCATTTCTATGTTGAAGTTATTTATTAACAAATATAAGTTATTATTAAAGTTTTACAAGTTTTTCAATTTTCTCAGCTTGCATCCCCGTTGTTTTTGAACGTACTTTTAATCTATATACATACACGCCTTTTCCAATTTTACTTCCAAAATCATCGGTTCCATTCCAAGTTAAATCCCTAGATGTAGAACTATTGGCTTTTGAGCCGGCATTTGTTTGCCCGTAAATGGTCTTAATTAATTTACCGGAAATCGTGAATATTTGTATAGAAACGTCTAATACGTCCGAACTATTGTGATTGAACCAAAATTCTGTGTAATTAATAAATGGATTAGGATAATTTAAAACATTAGTAAGCTCAAGGCTGTCGTCTTCATCAAATACAATAAATTGAATTTCTTGAGTGGAGGCATTATTGTACACATCCCAAGCTTTAAGCTTTAAAGTGTGTAGCCCAGGACTTAAGTCTCTAAAAGGATAGCTTAAACTTCCACGTTTGTAATCGTCTACGGCGGCTGTGTAGTAGTCGTTAAGTTTATAAACTGTTGTTTCGTCTCCGTCTAGTGTAGCTACGATATCATGGCCAATTCCACTAGCCGTATTGATGCCGCTTTCATCGTATAAATTAGCTATGAGTGTTGGGTTTTCGTTAGTAATGCCGCCAGAAACAAAAATCTCATCATTCATAAACAAATTAATTGTTGGCCCTATGTTATCTTCTGGAGCGTTTAGATTTACTCCACCAATTGTGACATCATAACTAAACCCTCTGTTATCAGATAAAGGGGTCTCTGTTTTTGAATATAAACTTATTTTCCCATTCCCTTCAGCGACTGTAATGTCTCTAGGGACTATGAATTCGAATTCAAAAAGGCCATTCGTAACACTTGCTTGCCCTCTAAAAATAACTTCTCCCATGGCATCAAAATCAAGTAAAATTAAATCAGAGCCATCTGTAGTTCCATCGTTACCAATGGTTGTGCGCTGTAGGTCCTTGTCAAATATGGTCGCTGTCAAAGTGCCGTTGTAATTTGTTTGAATAGCCCCAGATTCATCGGTTATGTTTCCTGTAATTTTAGCAGTGCTCAAAGCTTTTAAAACCTGGTCAGTGGTGCTTATGTCTTCATCATTAATTTTAGTCACCCTAATGTCTGGTTTAGCCATTGGAAGTTTAAGCGCAGGGTCTCCAATATAAAAAACCAAACGTCGTTGACTTATATTGGTAACCATAGGATCATTTTTTGTTCTTCGCAACGCTTCGCCTACACTTATGTTTTCATTGCTTCCGTAAGAAAATAAATACTGACTCAGAGATTTATTGAATTGAATCCCAACATTAACAAAAATTTGCCTCGTAGTGGTGATAAGACTTATAGCACCTCCTCTTTTATTCCAAAACAGATATTCACCCGCAGAGGTCCTAGTTGGGTTGTCAAACTTTGTATACTCACAAGTAACGGTTACAAAGCAGTTGAGTTTGCAAGGATTGTTTAGTTCTTGCGCATTTATTTTGTCGAAAATCCGCTCTACTGCTAATCCATCTTCTCCACCATGACCAAAGTAATTAACCACAATAGCACCAACTTCAAGTGCGTCAAAAATGGCTTTATTCACTTGGGTATATCGTGCGCCCCCAGAGGTGGTTTCTTGAACATAAGAGTCAGAATGAATTTTAAAGACATTTAAAAACGGTTTTTCCTGCTTTACATCTTCTGCAATAATATCGGTGGTTTCTTGAATAAGACGGTCGCTAAATTCATCTACATCATCAGAAATCATTAAGAAATTATTTCGCCAACTTCCAAAGGTTTCAGCCACATAAAAAGAAGCTACCTTGTCAACCATTTCTTTTGCTTGCTGGTTGGAGTTGGCCAAAACACGTCCAATTGCAATATCTAGTTTATCAGAGTTTGACATAGCACC
Source organism: uncultured Flavobacteriaceae bacterium (assembly GCA_905181825.1). GTDB lineage: Bacteria > Bacteroidota > Bacteroidia > Flavobacteriales > Flavobacteriaceae > Hel1-33-131. The sequence continues at coordinate 30,986 of CAJIZJ010000034.1, read as the reverse complement.
CTCATCAGAGTCCATCATTCCATAAAAATCGTCAGATAAAAACGAGCCTGTAAGGCTTATGCTATTAATGGAATACCAAGATGGGGTAATGTTAGTATTGTTAGGAACCCTGTTTTTATAATCAAAGGATGCATCTCCCAATAAGCATAGGTATTTTAGCTTCTTTGAAGGGTCGCTAGCATTGTCATACACGTATTTTACAAAATTTCTAATCCCTGCGATATCCTGCATTCCCGAACTGAACTCCTGGTAAATTGATTCTAAAGAGTAAACTTTAACACTTAAGTTGTTTTGATTTCTATTTATTTCTGCTAAGCGTTCTGCTTGTGACATCAAATATCTTGGAGAAATAATTAAGTAGTCTATATCCTTAAACTGCCCTTGATTATCTAAAAAAACAGTCCCTTTAATGTCTTGATTTTCAATACTAGTGTTATTGGTTTTTCTTGGTTGGTAAAAGTCAGTTCCTACGGCTTGGTAGGTTCGCAGGGTTCCTAAGTTGGTTTTGAACTCAAACTGTGCTTCTGCATCGGTATTTGTGTAAAACTGAATTTCATACGGATTCGTAATGTCCCAAACTTGAGTAATTGAACTTGCGTTTGATATTGTAAACGCCCCAATACCAGAGAGTATAGCGGTGTCATTATGTTTAAATTCAAACTGAGTTCCCAAACTAGTCAAAGAGCGCTCAGCTTCGATAGAAATGTAGTCTAAATAGGCTGAAGCAGATGGATTGCCACTATTATTGTAGGACATTTCTACAGAAATAGCGTCTGAACTGCTGGCAAATGTTCCATTAAAAAAGTCTTCGGCAGCTAATAATTGACTGTCCATAGCGCTAAAAGTGAACGTGTCCACTTCAGACCCATTGATCTTTAGCTTCATGGAAGTGTTAGATTCTGCAGTCGCAGCGACATATGCCTTTACTTTTATGGGGCTAGTTGTGATGAGATTTGGGAAGTTGAAGTCAAATACTCTCACGTTTTCAACATAAAATCGATGCCCAAACCAACGTCTTCCTAGCTTTGCAATATTATATTGGTCATCCTCCACAAACAAATAATCATGAAAAGAATCAAATGTCTCAGTTGTTGCTTCATTAGGTTCGGCCGCTAAGCTCATCCTTGAACCGTTTCCTGAACTGATATTTAAGTAGTAAAAAGCATCATCGCTATAAGGGTTGATATGTGAATTGTTTTCAGCATTGTATTTTTTTGGCCCAATAGCATACATTAAAATGTAATCATCGTTATTAAACACACTGTCATCCTCGCCAATCACCTGAATGGAGTTTTCAATTAGGTCGTTTGATAGGGTTTCGGAGTTTATTAAAGGGAGCGATTTACCTCCATGGCCATATATTTTTATGTTTTTGGGATTGATTGAAGAGGTGTTTATTCCCAGGCTATTTAAAAAACTTTTATTGAGCTTGTGTACTCCTGTAGTGTCTACAGCAAAGCGGTACCAGCTTCCTGATTTTAATACTGAGCTGCTAACAAAATTACTGCTTGATGATGACCTTAGTTGTGGTTTCATTCGATAGGCAATTGAGAAACGAATGATTTTTTTTAAAACCCCATTGCTATAAAAAATAGGGTAAATTTCAACAGATCCGTTGGTTTTATTTCTTGAACGAGCATTAGCCACTTTCATCTTGGGTCCATTTGGAATCGTTTTTAAAGGAAGCTGCTTTAAGTCTGCCATTGAAATTTCAACGGTTTCAATAGATGTAAGTTCAGCGGAAGTTTCATCAATACTTCCATTAGTGCTCCATTGCCCTGAAAAAACAAGTCCATTTTCAAATGAAAAGTTATAGTTTTTTTGATTAAAAGAAGGGGTTTCTGTGGCTTTATTTGAGGTGCTCATTATTATTGATCCGTTCCAATCAATATCAAATGTTTGGGTTTGAGAATGTCCAATAAAAGAACAAATTAAGGAAATGCAAAATAACAGTCTATTCATAGTTAAGAAACGCAATCTTGAGGGCATTAGTGTGTTTAAATAAAAGCTAATTTCAAAATTACAATAATAAATCTTGAATTTCATCGTTTTTATGTAAAGTAATCGAAATCAATCATTCAAAAATATACGTTAAAAACGCCGTGTTTTTTTATTGCATAATAATCTATAATTAGTATATTGCATGACTAAATTCAATTGTGTTTTACCAATTTTTAAGTTGAATATGAAAAACAACAAAACAGTAAGTTTGCTACTAATACTAGCGTTATCCACCTCTTTAATCGGGTGTAAGAAGTCATCTAAATCAGGTAACTCTTCAAGAGGTACAGGTTGGCAAATAAATGCCAAAGAAGGTGGTTTTCAGTACAATACAAATTTTAAAGATCAAGAAACAGCTCCAGGCTTGGTGTTTGTTGAAGGTGGGACTTACACAATGGGTAAGGTTCAGGATGATGTAATGCATGACTGGAACAATTCCCCCAACCAACAACATGTTCAGTCCTTTTACATGGACGAGACAGAGGTTACAAACTTGATGTATTTAGAGTATTTAGATTGGATCAAGCGTGTTTATCCGCCCAGTGATGATAATTTTAAGAAATTATATGCTGGTGCCGTACCTGATACATTGGTCTGGAGAAACCGTTTAGGTTATAGCGAAATGATGGTGGAAAACTACTTACGCCACCCAGCGTTTATGAATTATCCAGTTGTAGGAGTTAGTTGGATACAAGCAGTAGAATATGCTAATTGGAGGTCTGACAGGGTCGCTGAAATGGGCTTGCAAAAAGAGGGATATTTGAAAAGAGACTCAAATTTAACAGAAACAGGAGATACATCAGCTGATGGGAACTTTAATATTGATACATATGTAAACGCTCCAAGTCAGTCTTTTGGCAGTAGAAATGAAGACATAGCCAAAGGAGGTAAGCGAAAAGTACAAACTGATGCTGAAGGGAATGAAATAAATGTTTATGCCAATCGTGAAACTGGAGCTATACAGCTAAAATATAGACTCCCAACAGAATCTGAATGGGAGTATGCAGCACTAGGTCTTACAGAGCTTAGAAATTACAATGTATATAAAGGAAGAAAAAAATATCCTTGGGATGGTCAATACTCACGTTCTGGAAAACGTAAATTTAGAGGAGATCAACTCGCTAATTTTAAACAAGGAAAAGGAGATTATGGTGGAATTGCTGGATGGTCTGACGACGGTGCTGATATTACAAATGAAGTGATGTCTTACGAATCCAATGATTTTGGACTGTATGACATGGCTGGAAATGTAGCAGAATGGGTTGCGGATGTGTATCGACCAGTTGTAGATGATGAATTTAGTGATTTTGGGTATTATAGAGGAAATGTTTATACCAAAAATGCTATTGGAGAAGATGGTTCTTTAAAAGTAATCGGAGTTGATGACATAGAGTATGATACGCTCTCTACTGGTAGAATTGTTGCCAAAGGGCTTCCAGGTCAGTTAGAAAAAGTTGCTGTAGATTCTGTAGATATGTACTTTGGCTTAAGAACTAATTTTGATGAAAGTAATAATATAAACTATAGAGATGGAGACAGAGCTTCTTCAAGAAACTTTGATAACTTCGAGGAAGAAGAGTCTACTAATGATTCCGAAACTCGTGACATGTATAACTCACCTAATCACAGTGTTGACGGGGATTTAGCATATGATGAGTCAGATGAAAGAACTTCTTTAATTAATGACGAAGTAAGGGTTTACAAAGGGGGTTCATGGAAAGATAGAGAGTATTGGTTAGACCCAGCACAGAGACGTTATTACCCACAAGATATGGCAACTGACTACATTGGGTTTAGATGTGCGATGTCTAGAGTAGGTTCTAAATCATTATCTAAAAAGAAAAGGAAAAACTAATTTGTTGCTCAGATAAAATATTAAGTCCTAACAATTTCAGATTGTTAGGACTTTTTTATTATTTTTAAGTTATGGAATTAAAAAAAATTCATAAACTTTTTTTAGACTGTTCAGTAGTATCTACAGATACACGAAGCATTCATGAGAACGCCTTATTTTTTGCGCTAAAAGGCCCTAATTTTAATGGGAATACCTACGCAAGTCAAGCGCTGGAAAGTGGCGCTAACTATGCGGTAATTGATGAGGTTATGCAACCAATGCACGACCGCTTTATTTTAGTAGACAATGTTTTAAAAACTTTACAGGATCTAGCACGTTTTCATAGAGACTATCTAGGCCTGCCTATTGTAGCCTTGACAGGTAGTAATGGCAAAACAACTACAAAAGAACTCATCAATGCTTCTCTTCAGCAACACTTTAAAACGATAGCAACTATAGGGAATTTGAATAACCATATAGGAGTGCCTTTAACCCTTTTGAGCATGACGACTAAAACCGAAGTTGGGATTGTAGAGATGGGGGCTAATCACCTAAAGGAGATTGCACTGCTTTGTGATATAGCAAAGCCAAACGTAGGATATATCACTAATTTTGGCAAAGCACATTTGGAAGGCTTTGGATCTGAGCAGGGTGTTATGGTCGCTAAAAGTGAGTTGTATGATTATTTAAAAGCCAACAAAGGGGTAGTTATTTTGAATGCGGACGATGCCAAACAGGAAATGCAGCTTGGGGAGTATTCAAATATCTTTTCTTTTTCAGAATCTAAAAAAACTTCAGTTAATATAAAACTATCAGCTTCACAGCCTTTTTTAAAAGTAGCGCTTGATGATACAGCGATCAAAACTCATTTAGTAGGTGTTTATAATTTCCATAACATAGCAGCAGCATTGGCAATAGGAAGTTACTTTAAAGTTCCGTTTCAACAGCAAAAATGGGGGGTTGAAGCCTATGTGCCATCAAATAACCGCTCTCAAATCATCCAGCAAAATTCTAACGAGATTTTATTAGATGCCTATAATGCCAATCCTAGTAGCATGGAGGCAGCTATGGATAATTTTAAAGGTACTCAAAACCCAATAAAGCTTGCTATTTTAGGGGATATGTTCGAACTCGGAGCCACTACTGCTAAAGAGCATCTAGCGGTTGTAAATAGAGCCATTGGTACACAGGGATGTAATTTTTGCTTTATTGGCTCTCATTTTTTTGACCAAAAAATAGACCATCCTAAACTCTTATTCTTTAAAACGTACAAACAACTTCAATTGCATTTTGAGAAAATAACTATTTCAAATACCAGTATCTTAATAAAGGGATCGCGGGGTATGGCTCTGGAGCGGATTTTAAAAGTTATATAATAGAATAGCCACTCTAAAAGAGTGGCTATTGTGTGGGTCATACTGGATTCGAACCAGTGACTTCTACCCTGTCAAGGTAACACTCTGAACCAACTGAGTTAATGACCCTATACTGTTTGTAAAAATAATAATATTTTTAAATTTATAGGTAATTATTTATATTTGTAATATGTTTTAATTTATAATTAGTGATTCGATGCTTTTAGTTAAACAACCTTTTTCAAACTACACAATTGAATTCATGTCCAATGAATGGATAATTAATTGTGGATTGGTATTGGTGGTTATTATTTTATTTTTATTTATTGGTCGTTCATTGTCGGCTCAAAACAATAAGCGAGTTACCTATTTAATGGGGGCCATTTTATTTTTATCTTCTGTGGTACACCCTATACTGATAGTCCTAAATGGGCAATGGAATATGGTTACTGATATTCCACTCCATCTGTGTGGAATATCATGTCTTATTTGTTGTTTTCTTCCTTTTGTGAAACGTAAGCAGTTTTTGTTTGATTTTGTGTTTTACTCTGGAATTATTGGGGGTATCATGTCTGTTCTAACGCCTCAAATTAATGCTTACGATGGGAGTCAATTACTATATATAGAATACTATGTAAGACATGTTTTAATTTTATTAATGCCTCTATATATGTTTAAGAATTTAAATATCAAGCCGTCTAAACACTCTTATCTTAAGTCCTTTTTGATTTTAAACATTTTAATAGTTATTATTATGCCTTTAAACTTCTATTTAGGGTCAAACTACATGTATTTATCAGAGCCTCCACAGGTCAATAATCCTTTACTTATAGGGAAGTGGCCTTATTATCTTTTATGGCTTGAGTTGTTTGTGTTTGTGCTTATGGCTGCTTTTTACGGGCTTTCTAGGATAAAGTTCAATGTAACTCCCAAAATTAAATGTTTTTAATGCGGTCTTCACTATCTTCGTTAACAACACAAACTAAATCTTAGCTTTATGAGACTATACCTACTGACTTTTGCTTGTGTTTTTATTCAAATGTGTTACGCACAAGTTCATGAAAATGTAAAGCCTCAAGAAGTGTTTGCCGTTGTGGATTTTTTAAGTTCTGATGTTCTTATGGGGCGTGAGACCGCTACTCAAGGCGAGCTAATAGCAGCTCAATATATACAATCCAAGCTTATCGAAGCCGGTATTAAGCCTTACTTTAAAACATATTTAGACTCTTTTGACTCTAAAGGTAAAATGGGTGTAAATGTAGTCGGATTTATTGAAGGAAATGATCCCGTATTAAAAAATGAAATCGTAATTCTTGGAGCCCATTATGACCATGTAGGATTTGGGCATAAAGTAGCGAATGACTCTATTGCTAACGGAGCTAATGATAATGCCTCAGGTACTGCTGCTGTATTAACTATAGCAAATCGAATTGCTAAGTCCAAAGCGAACAAGAGATCCGTAATTGTGGCGCTTTTTTCTGGAGAAGAAAAAGGGTTAATAGGGTCTAAAGCTTTGGCTAAAAAATTAAAAGAACAAAAAATCAACCTTTACACACTCTTAAATTTTGAAATGCTTGGCGTTCCGTTTATAGATCGTGATTATGAGGTTTTTCTTACCGGTTATGAACTATCAAATTTAGGGGATAAGTTAAATGCTTACACAAATTCAACATTATTTGGGCGTTCAGATGTTGCTACAAAATATAATTTGTTCAGTCGTTCTGATAATTATTCTTTCTATACGCAATTTAAAGTCCCTTGTCACACCATTTCTTCTTGTGATTTGACTAATTTTGATTTTTATCACCATGTCGATGACGAAATTGATAAATTCGATAGCGCATTCATGGCAGAGATTATTAATAAACTAATCCCAGGAATTATAAAAATTTGCAACACATATTCCAAAGAAATTAAAATGTATGAAACCAACTAAAACAGTTATTATAACAGGGACAAGCCGAGGTATCGGATTTGAATTAGTACATCTTTTTGCACATGCAGGCTACGCTGTTTTGGCGCTCTCCAGAAACGCTAAACCCGTTTCTAATTTAAATTTCGAAAATATTACCGCCTTATCTTTTGATCTTAATAAGACCGAGGATTATGAGCGAGTTACTGCTTTTGTGGAAAAAGAATGGTCACATGTTGATATTTTAATTAATAATGCGGGAACCCTACTAAACAAGCCATTTTCGGATACAACTTTTGAAGATTTTCAACAGGTTTATAACACCAACGTTTTCGGAGTTGCAGAACTTACTAGACATATGATTCCATTTATGTCTAAGTCTGGACATGTGGTAACGATTAGCTCAATGGGAGGCGTTCAGGGGTCTGTGAAATTCCCAGGACTTGCCGCCTATAGCTCTAGTAAAGGGGCTGTAATTAGTTTAACCGAATTATTAGCAGAAGAATATAAAGAAACAGGGCCTTCCTTTAATGTGCTAGCTTTAGGGGCTGTGCAAACAGAAATGCTTGAAGAAGCATTCCCGGGCTATGAAGCGCCAAATACAGCAGCTCAAATGGGAGCCTATATATTTGAGTTTTCAAAAACGGGTCAGCAGTTTTATAACGGTAAATTATTGCAAATTTCTAGTTCTACCCCCTAGTGAGATCTGAATTTAAAAAAAAACAAATCCGTAGGTTTAACAGCTTATTAACGGTTTTAAAATAAAATATTTCTTTACTTTTGTAGATAGATAAAAATGTCATTTTATGTTCAATAATTTAAGTGAAAAATTAGATAAAGCTCTCCACGTCCTTAAAGGTCATGGACGCATTTCAGAAATCAATGTTGCCGAAACACTCAAAGAAGTGCGACGTGCCTTGCTGGATGCGGATGTGAATTATAAAATAGCTAAAGAGTTTACCAACAAGGTCAAGGAAAAAGCAATAGGTCAAAATGTATTGACTACACTTCAGCCAGGACAATTGATGGTAAAAATTGTTAAGGACGAGCTAACCGCTTTAATGGGTGGTGAGGTAGAAGAAGTTAATTTATCGGCATCACCAAGTGTGATTTTAATGTCTGGTCTGCAAGGATCTGGTAAAACTACTTTTTCTGGAAAGCTTGCCAACTACTTAAAAACAAAAAAAACCAAAAAGCCAATGTTAGTGGCTTGTGACGTATATCGTCCAGCAGCCATAGATCAGTTGCATATTGTAGGGGAACAGGTTGGAGTGGAAGTCTACAGTGATCAAGGAAATAATGATCCTGTCGCCATTGCAAAAGCTGGTATAGCAGCTGCTAAAGCCAAAGGGTGTAATGTGGTGATTATTGATACCGCAGGTCGATTAGCTGTCGACGAAGTCATGATGAGTGAAATTGCAAATATTCATAAAGCAATTCAGCCACAAGAAACTTTATTTGTTGTGGATGCAATGACTGGACAAGATGCGGTCAATACTGCTAAAGCCTTTAACGACATACTTAATTTTGATGGAGTTATCCTTACAAAATTAGATGGAGATACCCGCGGTGGAGCTGCCATTTCAATAAAATCAGTCGTTAATAAACCAATTAAGTTTATTGGAACTGGCGAAAAGATGGAAGCGATTGACGTATTCTATCCTGCGCGTATGGCTGAACGAATTTTGGGCATGGGAGATGTGGTGTCCTTAGTGGAACGTGCTCAGGAACAATTTGACGAGGAAGAGACTAGAAAAATTCAAAAGAAAATAGCTAAAAACCAATTTGGTTTTGATGATTTTTTATCTCAGATCCAGCAGGTTAAAAAAATGGGTAACATGAAGGATCTTATGGGGATGATCCCAGGAGCCGGAAAAATGATGAAGGATGTCGATATAGACGACGATGCCTTTAAGCACATTGAAGCGATCATCCAATCAATGACTCCTCAAGAGCGCTCAAAGCCAACCTTGCTAAATAATAGCAGAAAAAAACGTATAGGTTCCGGATCAGGAACGTCTATTCAGCAGGTTAACCAGCTGATGAAGCAATTCAATCAGATGAGTAAGATGATGAAAATGATGCAAGGAGGCGGAGGTAGGAAAATGATGGAAATGATGAAAAACATGCCACGATAAGTGTAAATTAATGACCAATTTATAATGATTTTACTAGACGGAAAACAAACAAGTGCAGCAATAAAAATTGAAATTGCTTCGGCAGTTTCAGATATTAAAAAACAAGGCAAGCGCGCTCCACATTTGGCTGCAATTATTGTAGGCACCAATGGGGCCAGCATGACCTATGTAGGTGCTAAGGTTAAAGCTTGTGAGCTTGTGGGCTTCGGCTCAACGCTTATTGATCTACCGGTCGAAACAACCGAGTCTGAATTGTTATCTCAAATACATGCGCTAAACGAAAATCCTGAAATAGATGGTTTTATTGTGCAACTTCCCTTGCCAAAGCACATCGATGAGCAAAAGGTTTTGATGGCTGTAAACCCTGATAAAGACGTGGATGGATTTCATCCTATGAATGTAGGTCGAATGGCACTAGATTTGCCAACATTTCTTTCTGCAACGCCGTACGGAATTATGGAGCTATTAGAGCGTTATGAAGTTCCAACTTCTGGAAAACACGTGGTAGTCATTGGGAGAAGCCATATTGTTGGTCGGCCAATGAGTATTTTAATGAGTCAAAAACGTCCAGCTGGTGATGCTACTGTTACGATTGCTCACAGTCGTACGAAGAATTTAGAACAACTAACTTTACAGGCAGACATCATAGTCGCAGCCTTAGGGATTCCAGAGTTTTTAACTGCTGATATGGTTAAACCCGGTGCTGTTATTATTGACGTTGGAATTACAAGAGTGGCAGACGAAACTAAGAAAAGAGGGTATCGAATTGCAGGGGATGTTCATTTTGAAAGTGTCGCAAAAAAAGCAAGTTATATTACTCCTGTTCCAGGTGGTGTAGGTCCAATGACTATCGCGATGTTACTTAAAAATACACTTTTAGCTTGCGAGCGTCATGCGTCTAAATAGCTATTTAGCAAAAATCTGCGAGCGGTCTTTAAAGGCTTTAAATTCCAAAGCGTTTCCTGCAGGATCATAAAAAAACATAGTAGCTTGTTCGCCAGTGAGTCCTTCAAAACGTATGTAAGGAGCAATAATGAACTCTATTTTTTTTAGTTTTAAGTGTTCTGAAAACATTTCAAAATTCTCCCAAGATAGAACGACTCCAAAGTGAGGAACAGGCACCTGTTTACCGTCTACTTTATTTATATGAAGGTCGGTACTTGCTTCTTTTGGTTTGTGATGAATTACGAGTTGATGACCAAAAAAATTGAAGTCCACCCAATGGTCGCTACTACGTCCTTCTTCACAGTTTAAAATATCTCTGTAAAATACACGGCAGGCTTCAAGGTTCCAGACGGGAATTGCTAGGTGAAATGGAGCTATAGATTTCATTCAATGGACTTTTTTGAGTCTTTCAAAGTTTTATTTAAAGTTGAAAGTTCCAAAGCGGTTAAGTCTCTATGGCTTCCTAGCTCAGATTTCAAATGAATATTCATAATCCGTGTGCGCTTTAGCGATTGGACTTCGTAGTTAAGGTATTCACACATGCGACGAATTTGGCGATTAAGCCCTTGTGTTAAGATTATTTTAAATTCAAAAGTGCTTAGTTTTTGCACTTCACATTGTTTGGTTATTGTATCTAAAATCGGAATTCCACTTGACATACGCTGGACAAAAGTTTGTGAAATAGGCTTGTCTACAGTGACTATATATTCCTTTTCATGATTGTTGCTTGCACGAAGGATTTTATTGACGATGTCACCATCATCTGTCAATAAAATCAAACCTTCACTATCCTTGTCCAATCTTCCAATTGGGAAAATTCTAGATGGATAGTTGATGTAATCAATAATATTATCTTTTTCCACTCCACGATCTGTCGTACAAACAACACCTACGGGCTTATTGAAAGCGATATATATTCTTTTTTTAGCGTCATTCAGTATGGTCTTTCCATCAACTTTTACTTCATCCCCAGGGATTACTTTTGTGCCCATTTCAGGCACTATACCATTAATGGTGACACGTCCCTCGTCGATTAATTTATCAGCAGCGCGACGCGAGCAATGGCCCGCTTCGCTTAGGTATTTATTTAGTCTTGTTGTCATTGGTTCCATTGTGCGAATTTACAAAACTTTAGTGGCTCAAAAATTTAATTATTTCTTCTGTAATAAAATCTCCTTTTAGAGAGTGGCCAAATCCATCTGTTGAAATGAGTTGCCCATTTTTGAACTGTGAGTCTATCTCGAGTGCATCTTTGTAAGGGATTATAGGGTCTTTTTTGTCGTGAAAGATCAAGCCAGGAGCTTCGATGTTTTTTATATGGTTTGCAGTTGAAAAGTAACTAGGAGGGTGGCCAAATTTTAGTTGGATATGATAGTCAATGCCCTTGTCGATTGTTTTACTGTAGCCCATCATTTTTTTATAGCGTTCCATAATGCCTGTGAATGCTGAAGGTGCGCCTAAAAGCACAATTTTATTAACGTTGCTGTATGTTTGTTTTTGAAGAAAAAAGATGACCGCCATCGCACCTACCGAATGCCCAAGAAATACAGTGGGTTTAAATTTTTGACTCACCACGTTGATGAACTCTGAATAGAGTATGGCATTAAAAGTGTCGCTTCCAGAGCCGCCATGTGCAGGGCCGTCCAAGGCAATGATATCGTAGCCTTCTGTTTGCAGTTTTTCAATTTCATATCTCCAACGATTGCTGTTGCTTTCCCAGCCATGAGCTAATAAAACAGTTTCTTTTGACCCATTCCAATGATAGGTCTGAATTTCTAAATTGTTGTAGTATAAAGTAGTTTTGGAGGCGGTGTCTAAAAATAAGCGGCCTTTTGGGGTAAGCATTCCGCCCCTTGGTTTTGAGAATAATTGTAAGGCAAGTTTTGATGCGTATGTTGCGCTAAAAAGGCCGATAAAGTTTAAAATAGCACCAATAATTTTTGGAATAAATGATTTCATTATTTTTCTTCTCTGTTCACGTTTTCTATTGTAAATGCCGGAGTACAAATAGCTAGGTATATACAAGGTTCATTAAATGGGTTTGAATATTGAACACGGCTATTTTTTTTAATTTTAATAGATTGTCCTTGTTCTAAAATGACGGTTTCACCTTCAATAATAAATTGCTTTTTCCCACTTATAATATAGGTGTATTCGTCAAATTCCGGCTTTTGAAAGGGTTCACTCCAGCCTGGAGGTGCTTCCATATGAGCGATGCTTATGGCAGTGTTTCCGTCTGTTGCTTTTCCAAAATGTTCTTCAATAAGTTTGCCATCAGTAGTAGGTACTACAAACGGATTTTTTTGAATTTTATAAGCTGCCATGTTCTAATACCATTGAAGGTAAAAATCTTTTATTTTAGCGCTCTCAGGAATTGAAATAGCTTCAATCTTGCTATTCATATTGTAGCGCATTTCTTCTGGAAGTTCCTTTTTGCTGAGTGTAAAATAAGCATTGATGTCGTTAACTGAAATTATTAAACTTCTAAGTGTGTTTTGAATACTTGAAATTTTGTAATTAGAATTCAGTTCTCCAAATGTACTAAGGGAGTTTATTCCGTCCTGATTCTTGTAACGTGGGTCCATGATGCGGACAGTTCGAATGGTTGATAGGGAGTCTAGCGCAGAGTTTGGTTCTAACTCTAGTAGTAAAGCTCCCGACTCTTTTTCATAAACACTAATAGTATTGGTGCTTCCTGTAAATTCATCACCCCCTATAAACTTGCTTAGAGAATCATTTTTAAAGATAGTTTTAAGTTCTTTTATCATTGTGGAGTCGTTCAAGAGTCCTATACTGTTTGTGGTGATTAAAAAGGGATCTGTTGTTTTTTCACAGGCAACAAAAAGCCCTAGTAGTGCTGCTAAAAATAAATAATGTTTCATGTGGTGATTAGTGCTTACTTTGTTTATAAAAACTCAAATCGTAAACTTAACTTTACTGAAGGATGAGTGTTTAGAAAACTTTATAAAGTTGGATTAATGATTGGTTTTGAAATTTGAGTAAAAATAAATGAACTTTTATTACTTAAACCAAAAACAGTAAACTATTTTTGCTCATTATGTTAAAAACCGAAATTAAATCACTTGTTAGTGTGGGTAAAATGCTGCCGCTCATGGAGGCGTTCTATACCATTCAAGGAGAAGGCTTCCATAAAGGAACTGCCGCTTATTTTATTAGAATAGGAGGCTGTGATGTAGGCTGTCATTGGTGTGACGTTAAAGAAAGCTGGAACGCGGAGTTGCATCCGCCAACTGCAATTGCTTTAATTGCTGATGATGCTGCTAAAGAAAGTGAAACGATTGTTGTTACAGGTGGAGAGCCCTTAATGTGGGATATGAACCCCTTAACAGCTGAATTAAAATCCAAGGGAATGCAAACGCACATCGAAACGTCTGGCGCTTACAAGCTAACAGGCGACTGGGATTGGATTTGTTTATCGCCTAAAAAATTAAAAGGCCCTTTGGCTGAAGTGTATGAAAAAGCGCATGAGCTTAAAGTGATCGTTTATAATCTGGATGATCTGAAATTTGCTGAAGAACAGGCCGCAAAAGTAAATCCAAACTGTATTTTGTATCTCCAACCTGAGTGGAGTAAGCGTGATAAAGTGACTCCGTTTATAGTTGAATACGTCATGAAACACCCTAAATGGAAGGTTTCTCTGCAAACCCACAAGTATTTGAATATTCCTTAAGTCAAACAGCTCATTTAGTTTTCTTTATTAAGTTTTTTAATTATTTTACGTATTTTAAATTTCACATATGTACTTTTTTGTATTATTTAGTTACAATTTATTAGTGTTTTAAGTGTTTGTGTTTATAATATATAACTAAATGTGCATATTTGTAGCCTAATACTTATAGATATTATTATGTGTGGAATTGTATGTGCATTTGACTTAAAACAAAAATCAGAAATCTTAAGACCTCAAGTGCTTGAGATGTCCAAAAAAATAAGACACCGTGGGCCGGACTGGAGCGGTATTTACAGTGATGAAAAAACCGTTATGTCGCATGAGCGTTTGGCGATTGTGGATCCTGCATCTGGAAAGCAACCGCTTTTTAGCGAAGACAAAAAACTTATTTTGGCAGCTAATGGTGAAATTTATAACCATCAAGATATTCGTAAACAATATGAAGGCAGCTATACCTTTCAGACCCAAAGTGACTGTGAGGTTATTTTAGCGCTTTACAAAGACAAAGGTGTGGATTTTGTTGATGACTTGAACGGCATTTTCGGCTTTGCAATTTACGATGTTGAAAACGACGAATACTTTATAGCCCGCGACCATATGGGAATCATTCCTTTGTATATAGGTTGGGATCAAAACGGTACCTTTTATGTGGCTTCAGAATTAAAAGCTTTGGAAGGAACCTGCTCCAAAATTGAGTTGTTTCCACCAGGACATTATATGTCTAGTAAAGACGGGAAGTTTGTGCAATGGTACAAAAGAGATTGGAGAGAATATGCCGCAGTAAAAGAGAATGAAACAAGTATTGCAACAATTAAAGAAGCCTTAGAAGCCGCTGTGCACAGGCAGTTAATGAGTGATGTGCCTTATGGTGTTTTACTCTCTGGTGGTTTGGATTCTTCAGTGGTCTCTGCAATCGCAAAAAAATATGCTCAAAAGCGTGTTGAATCTGGCGATGAAACGGATGCCTGGTATCCGCAAACACATTCATTTGCAGTAGGCTTAGAAGGCTCTCCAGATTTAGCGGCGGCTCAAGTGGTGGCGGATCATATTGGAACCGTACATCATGAAATAAAATTTACTATTCAAGAAGGATTAGATGCTATCAAAGATGTGATTTATAATATAGAAACGTATGATATCACCACCATTCGTTCTTCAACTCCAATGTATTTAATGGCAAGAGTTATTAAATCTATGGGGATTAAGATGGTGTTGTCTGGTGAAGGGGCAGATGAGATTTTTGGAGGGTATTTGTACTTTCATAAAGCGCCAAATGCACAAGAGTTTCACGAAGAAACAGTTCGTAAACTAGATAAGTTACACATGTACGATTGCTTAAGAGCCAACAAAAGTTTGGCGGCTTGGGGTATAGAGGGGCGGGTGCCTTTTTTAGATAAAGAATTTATTGATGTCGCTATGCGCATCAATCCACAAGATAAAATGATTAATGGTGAGCGCATGGAAAAATGGGTCATTAGAAAAGCCTTTGAAGATATGTTGCCAGAAAGTGTAGCGTGGCGTCAAAAAGAACAATTTAGCGATGGCGTTGGGTATAGTTGGATAGACACGCTGAAAGAAGTGGTTGAGAAAGAGATTTCTGATGAACAGTTGGCAAATGCTAAATTCAGGTTCCCTATTCAAACCCCGCAAAACAAAGAAGAGTTTTATTACCGTTCCATATTCGAAGACCATTTTCCAAGTGATGCAGCAGCTTTAAGTGTGCCACAAGAGGCAAGTGTAGCTTGTAGTACTGCGATTGCTCTAGAGTGGGATGAGGCCTTTAAAAACATGAACGAACCTTCTGGAAGAGCCATTCTAAATGTGCATGATAAGGCTTATGAATAGGGTGTTGGAAACCCTAAATAAAGCTTTCTTAGGCGTTTAATCTTATTATTGGATTAAGTTAAATATTTAAACACCCTTAAATTTAATTTAAGGGTGTTTTTAGTTGATTTAAGCTTGTTTTAACAAAAACGTCAATTGTTAATAATTCCACTTAAATTCCTTAAAAACGCGTTAAATTCCCTTAGAGTTTAATTATATTTGTTAGGCTAAATGCGGTTTGTGCTGTGTTTAATTTAAACTAAAAAATAGATTCAATATAATGAGCGAAGAAAACAAAAAAAGTAGTTACTCGGCGGATAGTATTCAGGCCTTAGAGGGCATGGAGCATGTACGTATGCGTCCTTCAATGTATATTGGAGATGTTGGATTAAGAGGGTTGCATCACTTGGTGTATGAGGTTATCGATAATTCTATCGATGAGGCCTTAGCTGGTCATTGTGATAAAATCACAGTAATTATAAACGAAGATAACTCGATAACCACTGAAGATAATGGTCGTGGTATCCCTGTAGACTTGCACAAAAAAGAAGGTGTTTCTGCCCTTGAGGTGGTAATGACTAAAATTGGTGCTGGGGGTAAGTTTGATAAAGATTCTTACAAAGTTTCTGGAGGACTACACGGCGTTGGTGTGAGTTGTGTAAATGCACTTTCTGAGCATTTAACAGCAACAGTTTACCGTGATGGTAAAGTTTATGAGCAAGAGTATGAGCGCGGAAAAGCGATGTACCCTGTAAAACAAATAGGTGAGACTGATAAAAGAGGAACAACCGTTACTTTTAGGCCAGATCCTCAGATATTTACTCAAACACTTGTATATGTATATGATACCTTGGCAAGCAGACTTAGAGAGTTGGCATTCCTAAACAAAGGAATAACCGTTGTGCTTGTTGATCAAAGAGAAAAAGACGATAAAGGTGAATTTTTAGGCGAAACCTTTCATTCAACTGAAGGACTTTCAGAATTCATCAAGTATTTAGATAGCAATCGTGACCCTATTATGAAAAACGTCATCGCTTTTGAAGGTGAGAAAAATGGCGTTCCTGTAGAAGTAGCGATGATTTATAATACTTCTTATGCAGAGAATTTACACTCTTATGTAAACAATATAAATACTCACGAAGGTGGGACACACTTGTCTGGGTTTCGTCGTGGATTGACACATACTTTGAAAAAGTATGCCGATGAGTCCGGCATGCTTGATAAGCTTAAGTTTGATATCGCTGGAGATGATTTCCGTGAAGGATTGACCGCTATTATTTCTGTTAAAGTGCAAGAGCCTCAGTTTGAAGGTCAAACAAAAACAAAATTAGGAAACCGTGAAGTGTCTGCTTCTGTAAGCCAGGCCGTTTCCGAAATGCTAACCAACTACTTAGAAGAAAATCCAGACGACGCAAAAATAATTGTTCAAAAAGTTATTTTAGCTGCGCAAGCACGTCATGCAGCCCAAAAGGCACGTGAAATGGTACAGCGAAAAACAGTGATGAGTATGGGAGGGTTGCCTGGGAAACTGAGTGACTGTTCTGAGCAAGACCCTGCTAAATGTGAAGTATTTCTTGTAGAGGGAGATTCGGCAGGAGGTACAGCCAAGCAAGGTCGTGACCGTGCATTTCAGGCTATTTTACCGCTAAGAGGTAAAATCTTAAATGTTGAAAAAGCCATGCAGCATAAGGTTTTTGAAAATGAAGAAATCAAAAATATCTTTACAGCATTAGGAGTAACAATTGGGACTGAAGAAGATAGTAAGGCTTTAAACTTATCTAAATTACGTTATCACAAAATTGTGATTATGTGTGATGCCGATATTGATGGTAGTCATATTGCTACGCTAATTTTAACGTTCTTCTTTAGATACATGAAGGAGTTAGTAGAAGGTGGTCATGTTTATATCGCCACACCTCCTTTATACCTTGTTAAAAAGGGTCAAAAGAAACAGTATGCGTGGAGTGACGCTGAGCGCGACACCATTGTTGAGAGTTTTGGCGGTAGTGCAGGCATCCAACGTTATAAAGGTCTTGGAGAAATGAATGCCAGTCAACTTTGGGACACAACAATGAATCCAGAGTTTAGAACCCTTCGTCAAGTACAAATTGAAAATGGAACCGAAGCAGATCGTATTTTTTCAATGCTGATGGGTGATGATGTGCCACCAAGAAGAGAGTTTATTGAGAAAAACGCAATTTACGCCAATATTGATGCCTAGTAGGATATTTGTAAAATCTATATCATGAAAAAATCAATTCTTTTTTGTTTTATCTTTTTTGGTCTAAATTCAATGACATCTCAAGGAATTGGAAACTTGTTGCTAGCTGGCGAAGATGCCAGTTTGCTAACTGAAAACTATCTAAATCCAGCAGTCAGTGGATTGATGAGTGGTATGAACAGCGGTTGGTATTCAACGGCGAAAACCCATAAGAAACTGGGTTTTGATATCACTCTAGGAACGAGTATGTCCTTTACGCCTTCCAGCGGTCAAACGTTTAATTTTAATTCTGACCAGTACAGTTATATTTCAGTAGCGAACGGTAGTTCTGAGCTCCCTACTGTTTTAAGCGACAATGATTCGGAGACAATTTTTGATGTTTCAATACCTACTACTTTAGCCGGGGAATTTAAGGTAGGTTCTTTTACTATGCCGGGCGGTGTTGCGAATGATTTGCCTATTAATGCAGTCCCAACTCCTTTTGTGCAATTTGGTTTAGGATTGCCTACAAAGACAGATTTGAAGTTGAGATATGTTCCTAATATAAATTACGATTCAAATGTAAAAGGAAGTTCAATTGGAATTGGTGTTCAGCATGATCTAACACAGTATTTTGGGCTAGTGAGTAAACTACCATTTAGTATTGCAATCATGGGAGCCTATTCAAAGTCTAACGTAGAATATAATATTAATGACACTAATTTATCAAGTAGAATATCAACCGCAAATGGACTAGCGAGATTCGAGTTAGACACATGGACGTTGCAGACATTAGGGTCTTTAGATTTAAGAATAGTTACATTTTATGGAGGTATTGGCTTCAACAGTGGAACTTCTAAATTTGATGTAAACGGAGAATACGTGTTAACTTATGATGTTCAAGATTCAAATCAAAACTTTATACGTACTGAAAATGAAATTATTTCAGATCCTATCAGCTTAGGGTTTAGTTCGAGCGGAACTCGAGCCACTGTAGGAGCGCGTTTAAACCTATTGTTTTTTAAGATTTTCGCAGATTATACCATACAAGAATACAACACAGCATCGGCGGGAATTGCCTTTAGCTTTAGATAATTAATTACAGAAATATAAAAAAAAATTATGAAAATAACAGTAGTTGGCGCAGGCGCCGTGGGGGCCAGTTGTGCAGAGTATATAGCCATTAAGAATTTTGCTTCAGAAGTCGTTTTATTAGATATCAAAGAAGGCTTTGCAGAAGGAAAAGCAATGGACTTAATGCAGTGCGCATCTCTCAACGGATTTGACACTAAAATAACAGGATCTACAAACGATTACAGTAAAACAGCAAATAGTGACATTTGTGTAATTACATCAGGAATTCCAAGAAAGCCAGGAATGACACGTGAAGAGTTAATAGGAATTAATGCCGGAATCGTGAAAACGGTCTCAACAAGTTTGGTAGAGCATTCACCAAATACAGTACTTATTGTGGTGAGTAATCCAATGGATACTATGACATATCTAGCTCATAAAGTAACAGGACTTCCAAAACATAAAATAATTGGCATGGGCGGCGCTTTGGATTCAGCACGTTTTAAATTCCGATTGGCGGAGGCTTTAGGAGCTCCAATAAGCGATGTAGATGGAATGGTTATTGGAGGTCATAGTGATGTTGGAATGGTGCCTTTGATTTCGCATGCAACTCGAAACAGTATCAAAATCTCAGAATTTATTTCAAACGAACGATTAGAGCAAGTAAAAGAAGATACCAAAGTAGGAGGCGCGACATTGACGAAGCTTTTAGGAACATCTGCTTGGTATGCTCCAGGAGCTGCCGTTAGTGGTTTGGTTCAAGCAATTGCATGTGATCAGAAAAAAATATTCCCATGCTCAGTCTTATTAGACGGGGAGTATGGTCTGTCTGATTTATGTATAGGAGTGCCAGTCGTATTAGGTGCTAATGGAATTGAACAGATCGTTGAAATTAAATTAAGTGATAGCGACAAAGCACATTTACATACAAGTGCTGAGGGTGTTAAAAAAACAAACTCATTATTAGACGTTTAAATATATTATTAATGTGATTTTGTTATTTGCTCATGATTAAGTAGATAAAATGTCTTTTTGTTGAAAACAAAGGATTCTATTGTCAAATCACATCGTAAATCATATATTTGCTCGTTTATTAAAAATTAAAGCATATAAAAATAATTCATAATGCAAAATAAAGGACTAGTAAAGTTATTTGCTCTCTTATTTGGTTTGGTAAGTATTTACCAATTATCATTTAGTTTTAAAGCAAATCAAATAGAAGAAAACGCAACGCAATTTGCTATCGAAAAAATAGCAGATACGGAATCAGAATATGACGCCAAGCGTGCACTTGAGCAAGGTAAGTATCTGGACTCTCTTAAAAACGAGGTCGTTTTTGATATAGGAATCGCGAAGTTCAACTATGATGAAGTTAAAGAGAAAGCCATGAATCTTGGTCTGGATCTTAAAGGTGGAATTAATGTAATTCTCCAGATTTCTGTAAAAGATATTCTTGTTGGTTTGGCCAATGGAAGTAAAGACCCTGTGTTTAGAAAAGCATTAAGTGATGCCGAAGAGCTTCAGAAAGACAGCCAAAACACTTACTTGGAAGATTTCTTTGTTGCTTTTGAAGCGATTGAAGGCGATACTAAACTAGCTTCGCCAGATGTTTTTGCAAATCGTACGTTAAGCGAGGAAGTTACATTTGATATGTCAGATGATCAGGTTAAGCCTGTATTATCTGCAAAAATTGACGAATCTATCGTGTCTGCCTTTGAGGTTTTACGTAAACGTATAGATAAGTTTGGGGTCACTCAACCAAACATACAACGTATAGGAAATTCTGGACGTATTCTTGTCGAATTGCCAGGCGCTAAGGAAATAGAGCGTGTTAAAGGCTTATTACAAAGTACGGCTCAGTTAGAGTTTTGGGATGCTTTTAAAGGAGAAGAGTTTGGAGTGTTTGTTTTTCAAGCTAACGAAGTTTTAAAAGTAATTGTAGAGGCTAATGTTGAGGTAGAATCAAATGTGACTACAGAATCTGCTGAAGATGCTATTTCAGACATCATTGGAGATTCTGACGCTGAAACAGGAGATGATGGAGACGTAAATCCATTAATTGATTTAATTAGATCGCCTGGATACAATGGCGGGCCTGTAATTGCTTCTTTTGAACTAAAAGATAAGCAGCTAGTTACGGATTATCTAAACAATCCTCAAGTACGTGCTTTATTGTCTCCTGAACAACGTTATGCGAAATTTGTATGGGGTATCCCACAAGTGCAGCAAACAGTAGGAGATAATCCTCAAAATATAGAGCTAGTTGAGTTATATGCTTTGAAAGGAAATAGGGATGATACACCACCACTTAGTGGGGCTGTTATTACCGATGCTCGTCAAGCTTACCAGCAAAATGGAAGCCCTAGCGTATCTATGCAAATGAATCTGAAAGGCGCTAAAGTATGGGAAGAAATGACTGGTAATGCGTTTAATACCGCTGGTCAAATTGCAATCGTATTAGATGAAATAGTGTACTCAGCACCAGGGGTTACAACAGGGCCAATTGCCGGTGGTAACTCAGAAATATCTGGTTCTTTTACTTTAAATGAAGCGGTCGATTTAGCAAACGTATTAAGGGCTGGTAAATTACCGGCCTCTGCAGATATTGTACAAGCGGAAGAAGTAGGGCCTTCTTTAGGACAAGAAGCGATTGACAGTGGAATGAAATCCTTTTTAATAGCTTTAGCATTGGTGCTTTTATGGATGCTTTTTTATTATGGTAAAGCGGGTATTTATTCAAATATTGCATTGCTGTTAAATATCGTATTAATTTTCGGAATCCTCTCAGGTCTTGGGGCTGTCTTAACATTGCCTGGAATTGCAGGTATTGTATTAACAATTGGTATCGCAGTAGACGCAAACGTTCTTATATACGAGCGCATCCGCGAAGAGTTGTTCAAAGGAAAAGGCTATAAAGAATCCGTTAAGGATGGATTTAGTAATGCATTATCATCAATTTTAGATGCCAACATTACAACCGGCTTAACAGCATTGATATTATATGTATTTGGTTCAGGTCCTATTAAAGGGTTTGCAACAACTCTTTTAATTGGAATTTTAACATCTTTATTCACCGCAATTTTTATCTCAAGATTACTAATTGACTGGCATTTAAGCCGTGGTGGAAAATTAGAATTTTCTACAGGAATGACAAAAGGATTATTTCGTTCTATTAATATCGAATTCCTTAAGAAGCGCAAAATTGCTTACTTGATTTCAGGAACGATTATTATTGCGGGACTTGGTTCATTATTCACAACTGGTTTAGATCAAGGTATTGATTTTGTCGGGGGTAGGACGTATACAGTTCGTTTTGCACAAGACATGAACACTCAAGAGGTTAAGACAGCTCTCAACGATGTTTTTAATAGTGCTGAGGTGAAAACAATTGGAAGTGCAAATCAATTAAAGATATCTACTAAATATAAGGTGAATGAGAATTCTGCCGAAGTAGATCAAGAGGTTCAGCAAAAACTGTATGAGGCTTTAGTTCCGTTTTTACCAGAAGGAACAAGTTATGATCAGTT
The DNA here is from genome assembly GCA_905181825.1 of uncultured Flavobacteriaceae bacterium. Classification (GTDB taxonomy): domain Bacteria; phylum Bacteroidota; class Bacteroidia; order Flavobacteriales; family Flavobacteriaceae; genus Hel1-33-131. Next base: position 8,485 of record CAJIZJ010000034.1, on the reverse strand, counting down.
TATCAACGCCGAAAATAATGTCGGAAAAATGTATTCAGGAAAAGTAAGTCCAACAATTGCAGATGATATTAAAAAGTCATCTATCTGGGCTATTTTAGGATCTCTAATCGTAGTATTTCTTTATATCTTATTAAGGTTTAAGAAATGGCAGTTTTCATTAGGAGCTGTTGCTGCAGTATTTCATGATGTTTTAATCGTATTAGGTATCTTCTCAATTTCATGGAAATTCTTGCCGTTTAGCATGGAAATAGATCAGGCGTTTATCGCCGCGATTTTGACAGTGATAGGGTACTCCTTAAATGATACGGTGGTTGTGTTTGATAGAATTAGAGAATATTTAAATGAGCATACAACATGGAAATTTGAGAAAGTAGTCAACAGTGCATTAAGTAGTACGCTGAGCCGTACTTTAAACACCTCATTAACTACATTAGTGGTGTTATTAGCCATGTTTACTTTTGGAGCAGATTCTCTTAGAGGTTTACTGTTTGCTCTTATTGTAGGGGTTCTTGTAGGAACTTACTCATCGTTGTTTATTGCAACACCAATAATGCACGACACGCTAAAGCGCTTAGATAAAAAGGAGAAATAATATTTCATTGTTATATTAAAAAAAGCCACTCATTTGAGTGGCTTTTTTTGTACTAATAGTTCTAGTTTTTATTTCGATTTGGGTTTGTATAAGAACATGAAATAAAGCCCTATAAGTAAAAAAGGAATGCTCAATACCTGCCCTGTATTTAAACCTAAAACCCAGTCTTCTCTGCTGTCAATTTGTGCAATTTTAAACTGCTCTACAATCACTCTCACAGACATTAAAAGTACTAAGAAAAGTCCAAACAAGAATCCTGTCTGCGCGCTCTTTTTTGTTTTCCAGTACAAAAAGAAGAGTGTTAGAAATACAAATACATAACCAAATGCTTCATATAATTGCCCAGGGTGTCTTGGTATATTGTCTAGCTGTCTAAATATTATAGCCAAAGGAAACCCCTCCTCGGTGGGTTTTCCAATCATTTCAGAGTTGAAAAAATTACCTACCCTAATAAACACAGCTCCTATAGCAGAGGCAATAACAACGCGATCAAGAATCCAAAGAACAGATTTTTTTAATATCTTTTTATTATAAATATACATTGATAAAATCATTCCAATCGCTGCGCCATGACTAGCTAAGCCTCGAAACCCAGTAAACTCAAATCCTCCGCTAAAACGAAAAGGAAGAAAGACACTAAGAAAATCCTCTTTAAATAATTCGGATTGATAAAATACGACATGTCCTAAACGAGCACCAATCATGATTCCTAAAACAGAATACATGAAGAGGCCGTCTAATTTTTCTTCCGATTGTCCTTCATTTTTGTATATCTTTTTCATTATATACCAGCCAGTAATAAAAGCAGCCATCCACATGAGACTATAATAGTGGATTTTAAAGTCTCCAAAAATAGCAATGCCATCAGATGTAGGGTCCCAAACAGTTTGTAGAAAATACATAGTTATTATTTTAGATTGTAAATATAGAAAATTGAGGTGGAATTAGAACCTAACGAAATCGGATTAAATACATCTCTATTTTTTAGGAACTGGATCGTAACCAGACCCTCCCCATGGATGGCATCTTAAAATTCGTTTAATTCCTAAATAACTTCCTTTAGCGATTCCATGAGATAGCAAGGCATCTTTAGTGTAATGTGAGCAAGTAGGTTGAAATCGGCAACTTGAAGGAAAAAAAGGGGAAATGAGTTTTTGATACATCTTGATTATAAATAACAAAGTCGCTATGAAAATCTTTTTCATGTCTTTTAATCTAATATGAATGTTGTGCCGTCTTTGCCGTCTTTAAGCTGAATACCAATCTTAATTAGCTCATTTCTAATTTGATCTGAAAGCGCAAAATCTTTTTGAGCTCTCGCATCATTACGCATTTTAATAAGCAATCCTACTGTTTCTCCAAGTTTGGAGTTTTGGTCATTTGAAGTTGCGTTCTTAAGACCTAGAACATCAAACACAAACTGCTGCATTGTTTTTGTTAATACAGCCAAACTTGAGGTATTAATACTTGCTTTATTGTCTTTAATTTGGTTGATATACTTCACAGCACTAAAAAGTTCTGCTATTAGAATCGGCGTATTAAAGTCATCATTCATTGCAGCGTAGCAATTAGACTTCCATTTAATGACATCAAAATCATTTACAACTTCAGTTGCCTCAATTTTAGACAACGAAGTCACTGCTTCCATGAGTTTGAGAAACCCTTTTTCTGAAGCTAGTAAGGCATCATTACTAAAGTCTAAAATACTCCTGTAGTGTGCTTGCATCATAAAAAACCTAACCACAGATGGTGAGAAGCCTTTGGTTAGCTTGTCTGTGTTGCCATTCAAAATCTCAGCAGGTAAAATATTATTACCTGTTGACTTAGCCATTTTTTGACCATTTAAAGTAAGCATATTTGCATGCATCCAATAATTCACAGGTTTATGATTATGCCAAGCTTTTGCCTGAGCAATTTCGCACTCATGATGAGGGAATTTCAAATCCATACCACCACCATGTATGTCAAAATTTTCCCCTAAGTACTTTGTGCTCATGGCAGTACACTCTAGGTGCCACCCAGGAAAGCCGTCACTCCAAGGGGAGGTCCAACGCATAATGTGTTGGGGTTCTGCTTTTTTCCACAGGGCAAAATCTTGCGGGTTTTTTTTATCGCTTTGACCGTCTAGTACTCTCGTATTGTGTATTAGGTCTTCAATATTTCTGCCGCTTAATATCCCATAATGATGGGATTCATTATATTTTAGTACATCAAAATAGATAGACCCATTAGCTTCGTATGCTAAACCTTTATCTAATATTGATTTAATAATTTCTATTTGTTCTACAATATGTCCCGTAGCTGTAGGTTCAATGCTTGGAGGTAGGAAATTGAACGTATTTAGAATATTATGAAAATCAACAGTATAGCGTTGTACTACTTCCATTGGTTCAATTTGTTCTAAACGTGCTTTCTTTGCAATGCGATCTTCGCCTTGATCAGCATCATTTTCAAGGTGGCCAGCGTCTGTAATATTTCGAACATAACGCACTTTGTATCCAAGGTGATTAAAGTATCTAAAAATCATATCAAACGACATGAATGTTCGTACATTTCCTAGGTGAACATTACTGTATACCGTGGGGCCACAAACATACATTCCAATCGCTCCTTTGTTAATAGGATTAAACACCTCTTTTTTGCCTGAAAGAGTGTTGTAAATTTGAAGTGTATTTGAAGTGTATTTGCCCATGGTTAGAGGATTAAAATTTGGTCTCTAATTGTATGTAATTTAAGAACTCTCTTTTAGTTTCTTTCTCTTTAAATTTACCGCCAAATTCACTAGTAACAGTGCTGCTTTCGATATCTCTTATGCCTCTAGAGTTTACACATAAATGTTTAGCATCAATGACACAAGCCACATCTTTTGTGTTTAATACGTTTTGAAGCTCTTTAACAATCTGAATTGTAAGTCGTTCTTGAACTTGAGGACGCTTTGAGAAATGGTCTACAATACGGTTCATTTTAGATAACCCTACAACAGTTCCATTTGAAATGTAGGCGACATGTGCTCTTCCTACGATTGGAAGAAAATGATGTTCACAAGTCGAGTAAACGGTAATGTTCTTCTCAACAAGCATTTCTCCATACTGGTACTTGTTTTCAAAAGTAGATGCCTTCGGTTTTTTTGTTGGATCAAGCCCTCCAAAGATTTCATTTACAAACATTTTTGCTACCCGGTTAGGAGTGCCTTTCAAGCTGTCGTCTGACAAGTCTAGCCCTAGAGTTTCCATGATGTGTTGAACATCTTGTTTAATCATGTTTATTTTTTCATCTTCGCTAAGTTTGAATGCGTCCGGGCGCATGGGCGTTTCTGATGAAGTACCCACATGGTTATCACCAAGTGAGTCAAACGTTTCAATATTATTTTTCAGTCCCATTAGAAATTTGGAATAAAGTTGTCTATGAATTAACTGACGCAAAGATAATTAAATTCGCTGTTTGATGCTTTTATTTTTGAGTAATAATTTCTTTTTTTTATGGAGAATTATAAAAAAATCACTATTTTTCAACCCCCATGTTTTAATTGACTTAATAAAGCCTATTTTTTTGAACTAAACAAATGTTGTAGTGTCAAACCAATAGCCTATAAAATGAAATTAAACATTTTTTATCTCATCTTTTTTGCATTTTTTTGTTTCAAGAGTCATTCACAAACAAAAAAGAGCAATCCCGCTCCGCAAATAGTTTTTAATACTAATACGTCTTCAAAATTTACTTCTAAAGAATTAAATAAACTCAATACTGTATATGGATCGTTTTTAAAGACCGAAATTTTAGATCGGCCAACCCGAGTTTTGGCAATCAAAGAAATTCTAAGAAACAGGGTCGCGGTAAAAGAAATTCTCGATCCAAGACAACACAAGCCATGTCCGATGCTTTCAGAGGTACCTATTTTTGATGTTTTTGTTTCAAAACTTAAAAGAGATGCCGTTTTTAACCCAATGAGCTTCAATCCTTTGAAGTATGACTTTGAATTTCACAAACCAGGCTTCCAAATGTTTCGAGTAGACGACTCTAATTATTTTATTATAATAAAACCCCAAACACACAATAACTAGTTATGAGAAATAAAATATTTATTTTAATAGTTGTGCTTTTTTGTGTTTCTAACGTTACTGCTCAAGATCGTGAATGTGGAATGGAAGCCCATATGGCTGAAATGATGAAGGATCCTGACTTTGCACGTGAATGGGAACTAAATCAAAAAAAGTTTAAAACGGCAGTGAATCGAAGTTTAAGTTCTGAGTTTAGACAGAGCTTAATGGATCCTATTGTCATTCCGGTAGCAGTACATTTTCCGGCAGGTTTGGAGTCAGATCGGGCTTGTTTAGAAGCGTTAGCGCAAAATCAAATTGATATACTTAATGGAGATTTTACAGCTACGAACCCGGACGCTAATCTTTGGGCAACTGCAAGCGGTTTTTATCCTGGCGTAAACCATGGTGTCGCCAATATACAGTTTTGTATTGCAACAGCATTTCACCCTGAAGATACCGATGAAGACCTAGTTGAGGGCGGTCCTGCAGTTACCATTGGATACGACTTCGGAGGTGGAAACGATTCAGACCCTAGTTGGGGAGGTTACATGAATTTTTTAGTAAAGGATATTGGAGCTGGGCTACTGGGTTACTCTCCCTTAGGAGGAAGTATCAACGCAGGTCAATCAGTTGTGATTAATCTTGGTGCTTTTGGTTCTGGAGCAGGATGCGTAGACTCTGGAATTGTACCTCAGGCGGCGTACAATCTTGGAAGGACAGTTACACACGAACTTGGGCATTTTTATCAGTTACAGCATCCTTTTTCTGGGTCATGTGACTCTGATGATGGAATTGCGGACACCCCAAATATTATTGATGCTAATTATGGTTGTCCAGATCCAGGTTCAATTGCTGGATGTGACCCAGGGGAATTTGCACTCACCATGAGCTATATGGATTATGGAAATGATGCGTGCCTATATATGTTTTCTCAGGGTCAAACAGATGTAGTAGATAATTATGTTGCTGGGGTTCTACAAGATCAGTTCAAGCCAGGGACAGTACCCGTTTGTGTTGAGGTTCCTCAATATCTAATGACTAACGACTCCGTGACAACCTGTAATGGTCTTTTTTATGATTCTGGCGGTCCTGTTGTTGACCCAGATCCAGGGAATTACAGTAACAATGAAGTTTTTACGTTCACTATTTGTCCAGAAAATGCTGGACAATCTACACAATTAGCGTTTACCGAATTTGCCACACAAAACAATACTGATATTATGAGCATTTACAATGCTTCAGATGCTACTGATCCTGCAACCTTGATTGGTGAGTATTCCGGAGTTAATAGCCCTGGAACTATAGCAGCTACATTGACCAACACATCAGGCTGTCTAACCATTGTTTTTACCAGTAATGGGGCTATTACAAGTACAGGCTGGTTGGCCTTTATATCCTGTATTGATCCTCCTGCAGAGTGCCAGACTATCGTTGCACAATTAGATTCTGCTTCTCCAACATTTAATGACGAGGGTGTTATTTTAGTATGTATTGGAGAAGAAATCTCCTTGAGTGGAAGTGGGCAATTCTCAGAGGCTGGAGGAGGAGTTGGCGCAGCTTACCAATGGGATATAGGAGATGGGACTACAGTTAGTGGTCAAACTGTAACCTTTTCTTTTGACGAACCAGGTGTGTATATTGCTAATTTAAATATTTGGGATACGAATACATCCGTATTCCCAGAAGGCTGTAAAAATGACAATAGAATTAATCAGTACATTCAGGTAAGTACAACACCTACTTTTGAAGCCACTGAAGACACCGTCAATCCAATTTGTTATGGTGATACCTCAACTATTACACCACTTGTTACTCCCACTCCTTACATTAATGAATGTACAGTTCCAGAAAGTAATATTACATTTTTGCCTGATGGTGATGGAGATTCATATTCTACTTGCATTGTAGTAGATTGTTTTGATGAAGATCAAACCTTAGATTTAATAACTCAAATACAAGATATTTGTTTGAATATTGAACACTCTTACTTAGGAGATCTAGACATAATAATTACTAGCCCCAACGGTCAAGAGGTTTTTTTACATCAATACCCATCAGGTAACAGTACATACCTTGGGTCTCCATTTGATGACTTTGATAATACAGATACCGCTGGTGTTGGAGCAGATTATTGTTTTTCTATGTCTGGAACTACAGAACTAGTTAATGGGGCTACGGTCGCTGCAGGTGACCCACAAGGAAATTCTATTGTAGAAGGTACTTATTTGCCTATTGACTCCTTCCAACAGCTAGTTGGAAGTCCTTTAAATGGGACTTGGTGTATTACCATAACAGATAATATCCCACAAGATAATGGGTACTTATTTTCGTGGACTTTAAATTTTGACACTTCTATTGTTCCTACATCTTTATCCTTTACTCCAGAAATTGTTTCTGGATATTGGGAAGGAGACGAGCCAACCATTGTTGAAATCAATGGAGACATCCTCACCATTGCACCGGATTCAGATGGTGAGTTTTGTTATACCTATACTGTTTTGGATAATTTTGGTTGTGAATATTCTGATGAAATTTGTGTAGATGTTTTGCCAGAACTTGTACATGATCTGCCTAACGACTTGTCAATATGTGATCCAGTCTCATCAGATGCTATTTTTAATTTGACAACAAACGAAGCAGTTGTACTAGCTCCTAATGCCAATCCTGAAAACTTTGTAGTTACTTTTCACAATACAGAGGTTGATGCCGAAAACGATACCAATTTAATTGCAAATCCATCATCATACGTAGGAGTTGATGGAGAGGTTGTCTTTCTTCGATTCGAATATCTTGATTCAAATTGTTTCGAAATAGAAACATTTCAATTAATTTTACTAGATGCGCCAGAAATTTTCCCAACTAACGATTTAATCCTATGTGACGACATTACTAATGATGGAATTGAAGCTTTTGATCTTGAACAACAAACAATAGATATTTTAGGAACCCAGGTTTCATCAGAATTCATAGTAACTTACTACGTCAATAGTAATGATGCAGATTTAGGAGAGAATAACCTAGTAAGTCCATATAATAATATCTCCAATTCTCAGCCAATCTATATTCGAGTACAGAGTATCGTAGGTGAAGGCTGTTATGTTGCTACGAAAAACCCTGTTTTTAACTTAATAGTTACTAGTCAGGCTTCCGCTACGGCTCCCAATAATCTTACTTCTTGTGATACCACAGGCAACTTAGAAGGGATCTTTGATTTAGAACAGCAAACAGCTTTAGTTTTAGGAGCTCAAGACTCATCGACATTTACGGTAACTTATCATTCTTCTCAGAATCAAGCAGACACAGGAGATTTACCATTGGTAAGCCCATATACTACTACAGGTCAAACTATTTATGTTCGTGTTAAAGAAGCTGGTGCAGCAAATTGTTACGGCACTACTGAGTTTGAGCTTATAGTTAATCCATTGCCTTCTACGGTCGTTATGACTCCTCTAACTATTTGCGCTGATGATACAAATGGTTTTGCTTCCTTCACATTAACGGATAAAGACACAGAGGCCTTAAATGGTCAAACAGATATAATTGTGAGTTATCATGCTAATCAAACGGATGCAGATGTGGGCAGTAATGCTTTAGCGAGTCCTTTTGTTAATACGACACAAGATGCACAGACTATTTACATTCGTTTAGAGAACACAAACACATTGTGTTTTAGCACGATGCCATTAGAATTAGGGGTTGGCCCACTGCCAGTTCCAATTACTCCTTCTTTACAAACGGTTTGTGATGACGACTTTGACGGATTTGCTAGCTTTGATTTCTCTGGTCTTGATTTGGTTGTTTTAGGCGGTCAAACAGCTATGGTTGTTAGTTACCATGCGAGTCAGTCAGATGC
>CAJIZJ010000033.1 GCA_905181825.1 uncultured Flavobacteriaceae bacterium | reverse complement strand
TCATAGCCAGCAAAGGAAATAATCCCTGCCATGGAGATAAAAGAGGCCGCACTCATCCAATCTGCCGCTGTAGCCATTCCATTGGCGAGCGGCGATACGCCACCACCAGCAACATAAAATTCTTTTGTAGAGCCAGCTCTTGCCCATATGGCAATGCCTATATACAGAGTAAAAGTGATGCCTACTAAAATATAAGTCCAGGTTTGAACGGGGAGCGATTCAGCCAATAAAATACTATTTATCATAACCATACTTTTTATCTAGTTTATTCATTAGTCTCACATATATAAATATCAAAATAACAAACACATACATAGACCCTTGTTGTGCAAACCAAAACCCAAGTTTAAAGCCACCAATTTTAAAGCCATTAAGCACATCTTTTAACATAATTCCCGCTACAAATGAGACAAGGAACCACACGGCTAATAGTATAAATAAGTATCTAATATTTTCCTTCCAATAGGCTTTTGATTTACTTTCTGTCATGCTGTTTTATTTTGGTTAATTAATTTATAAGATACTGAAATTTAATATGTTTAATCAATTTAAACTTCATAACTATTGATTTAAATCTCATATAACATGCTGTTAAACTACTGTTTGTAACATGTTATATTCAGGAATCCGGTAGCAAATCTTGCGATAAAAAAATCATAATTTTAAAAATGGTAACGTTTAAAGGCTTCAATTGCCGCATAATCGGCGAGTCCTAAGTCATTATATTTTTTGGCTGTTAATCTATTTCTATCTTCAACACGTACCCAAAATTCTCTGTTGTCATCACCCTGAAACATTACACCGTCTTTTTGAGATTGATGATAGAAAATAGCATGTCGTTTTTTAAGCACTTGATCAGGACTCATTGGGACTGCCATTTCTATTTGGTAAGGCTCCCATTCATGCCAAGCACCCCGGTATAACCACACCCAACAGTCCTCCATGTAGGACTTGTGTTTTAGGACTTCTAAAGATTCAAACAGTGCATCTAGGCACACTTTATGAGTACCGTGTGGATCTGCTAAATCTCCAGCAGCATAAATCTGATGTGGCTTTATGTCTTCGATTAATTCACACACAATATCTATATCTTTCTGTGATAAGTTGTTTTTCTTTACCATTCCAGTTTCATAAAACGGAAGGTTTAAGAAGTGAACATTTGAATCTTCCAAGCCTAAATAACGAGTAGCAGCCAACGACTCGCTTCGTCTAATCAACGCTTTTAATCTTAGCATTTCAGGCGAATCTATCACTTGATCTGTTTTATGTTTCAAGAAATTAATGAGCCTCTTAGGCTCCTCAGAATCTGAATTTAGAGCTAAGGAAATTTCAGCAAACTTTAAAGCTTCTTCGTCAGAGACTGCAATATTTCCAGAAGTTTGATACGCAACATGCACTTCATGTCCTTGTTCTACTAATCGATCAAAAGTCCCTCCCATTGAAATCACATCATCGTCGGGATGGGGACTAAATATGATAATTCGTTTTTTTGGAATATCAGCACGCTCAGGACGATTCGTATCATCTGCATTGGGTTTCCCTGCAGGCCAGCCAGTGATCGTATGCTGCATTTTATTAAATATTTTAATATTTAAATCATACGCATTTCCAACTGCAGATAATAAACCAGACATCCCGTTATTATTGTAATCTTTATCGGTTAGTTTTAAAATGGATTTGTCAGTCACTTCACTTAGCCATAAAACCGCTTTTAACTTTAATGTTTCACTCCATACACAAGAAGTTACTAGCCAAGGCGTCTTAATACGTGTCAGTTCCTCTGAAGCCCCTTCATCCAATACAAAAGTTGTATTGTTGTGATTTTGTAAATAGGTGGCTGGTACATGAGACGTTATATCCCCTTCAATCGTTTTCTTTAATATATCTGCTTTATTTGCTCCCCAAGCGAGTAATACAATTCTTTTAGCAGTACTCACGGTACCAATACCCATCGTAATTGCTTTTGTTGGAACATTATCAATACCTAAAAAAGCAGGAGCGGCATCTACGCGTGTAATGTGATCCAACTTAATGTTTCGAGTGCCAGAATTAAGGTGTGACCCCGGTTCATTAAAACCAATATGCCCTGTTCTACCAATGCCGAGAAGTTGAAAATCAATACCACCAACAGATTTAATTTTCATTTCATAATCCACACAAGACTGGTACAGATCTTCATCACTAACCATTCCATCAGGAATATTAATATGCTCCGGAAGTATATCCACATGGTTAAAAAGGTGCTCTCGCATGAAATAATCATAACTCTGAACATTACTCTTCTGCATTGGATAATATTCATCCAAATTAAACGAAATGACATTTTGAAAACTTAGCCCTTCATCTTTGTGCATTCGCACAAGCTCCTCATAGACCTTAATTGGAGAAGAACCTGTGGCTAAGCCTAAAACACAATGAGTATTTTGTTTACTCTTCTCCCTAATTAAATCGGCTATCTCTTGCGCTACAACGATTGAAGCTATATGTGAAAACTCAAAAATAACGTTGTGAATTTTCTCAAAACGAGTTAACTCAAATTGTCCTGCAGGCTTATAACTTAATTCCATATTGGTGTATACTTTTATTTTGCTTAACTGAATCCCTTCATAGAGCTATTGTGGGAAACTAATTAACAACTAATTATTAAAATCAAAAAAACGTGTTTTACTTTTGTGACTTCAACCATAAATTAACAAAAAAGGAAAAACTAGATTACCTAGTTCTTCCTTCAAAAAATTTAACTAATCTTAAACTAAAACAATTAATGTTAAGTAAATTAAATGCAAATAATGGCTAATTAAAAAATTGTTCGACTAATAACCATTCTTAACACACTAATGGTTTAATTGGTTATAAATTGTATTTCTCTTCACAAAAAGAATGGCCTTTATAGAAATAAGCAATAGTACCTTAAGACCAATAAGGCATGAATTTGTCTATTAATTATAAAAATTTAAAATAATAAGCTGTTTTGTCATTAAACTTCCATAATAGAATACAAGCTGATAGAAAGCCAAAATGAATTAGATAAGATGTTAACGGATAAAAACATTACTAGAATATTATATGTTTTAACTGAAATATGATTCCGATAATCTAACCCAGCTCGTTTAAGACGTGCATTAGATAATTCAAATCCAAACGGCTTTACTGGATGTAAAACTAGAGTCAGAAGCCATACTTAGTCCACCAATATTAAACGTAAGCTTTCTGATTGCTTAAATAGCTAATTATAATTTAATAAAGCATAATGTATTTCAAATAAAAACAAATTTTATATTGAACTAAAATTATGAAAAAATCAATTTTTTACTTAATTTAGAAAGGTAAAACTTATCATAATTTGTCTTTAAAAAAAAACTATTTTTTTGTTCTTATTTTCCTTTGTTATTCATCAACTTCAAAGGCACAAGAATCTTCAATTTTTGATATTGCTAGAAGGGGCTCTTTAACTGAACTCAAGTTGATAATTAAGAATGATCAAAATATTATAAATAAAATAAGTAAGGAAGGGTATTCTGCTTTAGTATTAGCTTGTTATTATAGCAATAATGAAATAGCAAGTTATTTGATCAAACATGTAAAGGATATCAACTCAAAAAGTAGCTATGGAACCCCTTTGATGGCGGCTGCAATAAAAAAAAACAGTTACTTAACAAAATTACTATTAGAAAATAATGCCGATCCTAATTTGTCCGATCAAAATAATTCTACTGCATTACATTACTCTGTGATTTTTAATCAAGAAAAAATTATTGAATTATTAATAAAATATAATGCCAAAACTGATATCAAGGACAATAGAGGTAATACCGCACAAGATTATGCGAAAATTATAGGCAATAGTAAAATCATCCAACTTTTAAAATAAATCTCACATGAAAAAAATATTTTTCTTTGTTTTTTTAACAATATGTTTTTCTTTGTCCTCGCAAATTTATTCTACAGGAACAGAAACATTACTTCCAGGACTAACTGCTAATATTGAAATAAATGGAAGCACATACGTCACTAAATTAACATTAGCAGGCCCTTCTGATGTATGGCTTGCAATCGGATTTGGAAATTCAGAAATGAACGGTACTGATATTTTTATGACCGATGGAAATACAATTCGTGACGCCTATTCAGAGCCCGGACCACCAAGTTCTTTGGAAAGACCAGTTCCACCTCAAGACTCTCCTTCAAATGAAAGTGGAGATTGGAACTTAGTATCAAATACGGTTTCAAATGACACTAGAACAATTGTAGCCACCAGATCCAATGATACAGGAAGTTCGAATGATTACATTTTTAATGCTTCAGAAGGGTCATTACCCATAATTTATGCATTTGGTGGTACATCTACATATGCATGGCATGGGCCAAATAATAGAGGGGCTACAGCCTTAAGTGTTAATACTTTAGGAGTTTCTGAGAATAACTTGTTAAGTTTTGAGATGTATCCAAA
>CAJIZJ010000032.1 GCA_905181825.1 uncultured Flavobacteriaceae bacterium | reverse complement strand
ATCCGGATTATCTCCATTGAAACCAATAATAGCTAAATCACCAGCTTCAAGTGTTATTTGTGTAATAATTGAACTCTAATAAATTAATGTAAAAACAAATAGCATTGCAATTTTTAATAAGTTTTTTTGTTTCATAATTTTGTGTAATATTAATTATAATTCAACTTATTAAAAGTTTACAGATATAAATATGATTAATTAAGTAAGGTATTGCAGTGTATTAATCTTCAAATTCAATTGTGTTATACGCGCCTAAGTCAGGTGGAGAATTACGAGTCGTATTTGTGATGTCTTTGGTTAAATTTCCAGAAACTGTTCCGGTGCCTTCTGCGGGCGATCCAAACGGAATATTTAGTTTGTTGCTTGAGGGATCCAAAAATTGTGGGTCATTATTAAAGATGACATTCTCATAAAGTGTAGTATTATTAAAGTCATATTCAGCGGAAGAAAAGTTTCCATTAGGGTCATTAAAATAAATAAGACTGTTTGTAAACTTAAAATTAAAATCCTCTGAGTTTTCGTTTTCAAGAAGTAATTCAGGATTATCATTTCCATAAATGATACAATTCGTGAAATTTGCAGACATTAATGGGTTGGTTGTGACTGTGTTTTCTGCATCCACAATAAAATTATTGAGTAACAGCGCTGGAAACTGTCTAAAACTTGAGGACCAGTAATTTGCTAGTGTTGAATGTGTGACGTTATAGTTGCCTCCTAAAGTTCCGGCAAATGATGATAAACCACTGTTGTTAATCACTATATTCTCAGCTATGATTGAGGTTTGTCTGCCAAGGATTCCAAAATTACTGTGGTTATAAATTTGTGAGTTAGTGATTTCAAGTTTTGTAGGGTCTAGTTGATTCCCATCGCTCAATATGCCAATGGTTCCATTCTTAATTGTTGCATAGTTAATAATATTGTCAGTACTCCCATTAAACAGCCATATGGTTTGCCATTGTCCTGAGATGTTTTCATAAAGCGGCTCTAAGCGATCTCCCTCAAAAATGACTTCATTTTCTAAAAGTTCCGCATCTAAACTAGGCAATCCATTGACATGCAATGAAGCGTTGTTAGTTACTAAAAGTCCAGAATCAGCATGAAAATGAATTCTAGCTCCTGGGTTTATGTTAAGCGTTTTTCCATCTCCAACGGCTGCATATCCATAAATAACATACGGCCTTTCGTTTGTAAAAGTAAGCTCTGAATCTTCTAAAAACCGACCTTCAATAGCTGTTTCGTCTTCAATTCCATCGCCATCTACATCAAAAGATAAGGTTTCTTTAATTCCATTTTCGTCACGGTTAGGAAAGATAAACACGGCATCTTTTACTAAAGTGACTAGTTCTACGTTTTGAACTCCAGACGTATTTTCAAACGCTATAACATCAGTGTATAAAAACTGTGTTTCATTTTCAACTAAATCAAGAATATCAACTGTTGTTTCTATAAAAACGTACATGCTATCTCTAGCCAACAGTTCAATGTTTTCAAACTCTTTTCCTATTAATATCCCATTACCTATTAGGCCATCTACATTCATTCGGTAGTTTGAATTTTGACCTTTTCTAAGTTTTATGGAAGGGATAAGAATGTCCTCATCACTTGTATTATATACTTTTAGTGTGTAGGTACTAGAGCCAATATTTGAGAAAATAGTGTCTAGATATACTGTGTCTTTAGAAAAACTAAGGTTCCCTGAACTTGGAGTGAATATAAAGTCTTGGCGGCATGAGCTCCAAAAAACCAAAGCAATTAAACTTACTACTATATAAAGTGAACGTTTCATGCGAGAACAATTTTTGTAAAAATATAACTTTTGAATTTAACTAATAGTGTATGTAATATCCTTTATTTATCTAAATCATCACTTAATTATCAAATGATTTGAATAGGTATCGTTTAATTCTCAATAATTCTGACTTCAAATAGTTTGTCCCATCGTTTTCCAGTGACAAATAAAGTCTTTGTCTTAGGATTGTAAGCCATTCCATTTAAAACATCTAAGCCTTTATGATTCGTTACTTCAGACTTTAATTTCTTGAAGTCAATAACCGCCTCAATCGCTCCGTTTTTTGGATTAATTATAGCAACCCCATTTTTTTGATATCGATTGGCGTATATATAGCCATTAATCCATTCTAACTCGTTGAGATTAGTTAGTTTTCCTTTATTGGTATAGGCCTGAATATAGCTTTCTTCTGCAAGAGTACTTGAATTTAGTACCCATATATATTCGGTTCCATCTGATTTGTAAAACTGTTGCCCATCATTACAAAGTCCCCAACCTTCTTTACTTTGCCCATATTTGAAAGTTCCAATTTGCTCAAATTTATTGACGTCATAAACCAATCCACGATCTTCTTTCCAGGTTAATTGATAGATTTTATCATTTAAAATTGACATACCTTCACCAAAATAGGAGCTCTTTAAATCGATGTTACTGATAACGTCACCAGATTTATAATCAATTTTTCTAAGTTTTGATTCTCCATACTGGCCCGTACTTTCGTAAAGCTCTCCATTATAAAACTCTAACCCCTGGGTGTACGAGCTAATGTCATGCGGGTACGTATTTACGATTTCATAGGTGTACAGTTTCGGAGCATTTCTGTGCACTAAAGTCAATTTTTTAATTGCGACTTCAAATTGAGAGTCGTAATACACTTTTACTTTTATCAATTTCTCTCCTAAAGGTAACTCTGTCAAATCAACCATCTTAGTGATTTTCTTATTGTCTAAGCTTAGTTGAATAGAATCAATTTTTAAATTTTTAGGATTCAAAATCTCAACATTCAATGTGTCTGCATTAGAAACAACGCTAGATTCACTATTTATTGTTATCGAAAAGTTAGAATCTTTAACTTTTGAAGTATTTCCACAACTTGCCAATAAAAGGTTGAAACCAATGAAAGTCAGTAATTTGAAGGGCTGCATAGTATTGTAAATTTTTTCAGCAATTTATTTATTTATATTCAGTAAAAAAAATCATTGTGAAAATATTAAAAACATTGTATCTTTGCGGTGGCAAGTCCTACACAACTAGCTCCTGTTGAATCCTCCAGGGCGGGAACGCAGCAAAGGTAAATGGTCGTAGCGGTGTGATGTAGGTAGCTTGCCATTTTTTGTACCCTATACTTTCCTAAAATATTTCTTTATCTTTATTAACAATAAACACTAACGTTATGTCAAAAGTAGTTTTAATAACAGGCGGGTCTTCTGGATTAGGAAAATCAATTGGGGAATTCTTAATAGAAAAAAAATTCAGGGTTTATGGCACCAGTCGTTTTCCAGAAAAGTATTCAGACTCTAAATTCCCAATTTTAAAATTAGATGTTAATGAGCTAGATTCCATTCGTTCTTGTGTGACAGAGTTAATTTCAAAAACAAATCGTATTGATATATTAATCAATAATGCAGGAGTTGGAATTACAGGTCCTATTGAAGAAATTCCTATCAATGAAATGAAACGTAATTTTGACACTAATTTTTTTGGACCTATTCAGATGATTAATACAGTCCTCCCTTATATGCGGACACAAAACAATGGACTTATTCTTAATATCACTTCTATAGCGGGCTATATGGGCTTACCATTTAGAGGGATTTATAGTGCGGGCAAAGGAGCATTAGAATTAATCACAGAGTCTTACAGAATGGAACTGAAGGACTTCAATATTAAAATGAGCAATATTGCTCCAGGAGATTTTGATACAAATATTGCCTCAGGTCGTTATCATTCACCCGTTTTTGAAAATTCTTCTTACAAAACAGCATACGGCAATACATTAAATCTTATGAACTCTCATTTAGATAGTGGAGAGGATCCATTACTTATGGCCAAAGCCGTTCATAAAGTCATTACTTCAAAGAACCCAAAGATTCACTACAAAATTGGAGCCAATTTTCAGAAATTTTCAGTGGTTTTAAAGCGGATTCTTCCTGACCATTTATTTGAACGTTTGTTAATGTTGTTTTGTAAGTTATGATCCATTGATATTTTTTGCTTTTTTTCCTTGCATGTTTATAAGAATAAAATTAGTTTTGAGAACAAAACTAAACCATAGGTAACATGAAATTTTTTATTGACACTGCTAATTTAGATCAAATCAAAGAAGCTCAAGACTTAGGTGTTCTTGACGGCGTAACTACGAATCCATCATTAATGGCTAAAGAAGGAATTTCTGGTGCTGAAAACATTTTAAATCACTACAAATCAATTTGTGAAATTGTAGAGGGAGATGTGTCTGCTGAAGTTATTTCTACAGATTTTGAAGGTATGGTTAATGAAGGCGAGGCCTTGGCTGCTTTACATCCTCAAATTGTCGTAAAACTTCCGATGATTAAAGCGGGTATAAAAGCATGTAAATATTTTAGTGATAAAGGAATAAGAACCAATTTAACCTTAGTATTTTCATCAGGACAAGCATTGTTAGCTGCTAAGGCAGGTGCTACATATGTGTCTCCATTCATTGGTCGTTTAGATGATATTTCTACAGACGGTTTAAATCTTATTGCTGAGATTCGTCTTATATACGATAATTATGGCTTTGGAACAGAAATACTTGCTGCATCCGTACGTCACACAATGCACGTTATTGATTGCGCTAAATTAGGAGCAGATGTAATGACTGGTCCATTAAGTTCAATTGAAGGCTTACTACGTCACCCTTTAACAGACAGTGGATTAGCAAAATTTTTAGAAGATTACAACAAATCAAAATAGACTAAAAATAAAATTAAATTAAAAAAGGCTGTACTTATCTACAGCCTTTTTTAGTTATAACTCTTTAGTATGTCTTCAAAAGATGAATCAAATAAATTTGCTGTAGCATTTAATATAAAACCTTTTTTATCTACTATCAAAACCTTTTTTATGTAGTTAATTGCTAAACGTTTTTTAGCAAAGGAAGGATTCGCAAACCTAAATTCATTTTTAATATCAAACTGATTTGTATAAATCATATTTTTCCAAACATTTGTATGCATAGAATTTATGTTGATAGCAATAAAGTCAATATTTGGAAATAATTTACTTAAAGTATTAACCCTAATATGACTATTTTCAAAATGATAACGACTTGCATTATCCCAAAAATAAATAACTGTTATTTTATCAATTATTGAGTTAATATTTAAGTTGTTGTTTTGATTGTCAATTACTTCAATAGCTGGTAATTGATATCCAGGTTGTAAACCCTGAGCATTTTTAAAAAGATTTTTAATATAAACTTTATCTTTAGTGTTTGTACTTTTATCTAAATAGGACTGGTACAAAATATAACTCTTATCTATAGATTTTGAATTGGATATAAAATTACGTGTAGTATATTTTAATAAATTATTTTTGATCATTGAATTCGTAATCAAACTATCGATGAGCACTAATTTATGTTCAGTGTATTCTAAACTGTTTGTTTCTAAAGTAAAATTTGTGTTGACGGTTATTAGCTGTTCAAATGCTAAGTTGTTAATGTGTGGGAACATAAAGTTGTAGTAGGGGTAGAAGTCTTTCAAATCTTTATCATTATATGTAATGTCTTTTCTGAAATTATAAAAAGTCAACGGAAGCCCCTTGAAATCATTTAGCTTATTCGTACCAAAATGACGGTAAGGATATAATTCTTTTCTTGTGAAGTAATGATATTTAATACTTGATTTAGCAATTTTTATAAATAGTTCTGAGTTTGGGTTATGTTTTAAAAATAAATAAAGTTCCTCTGTGTGTCTAGAAATTTCAGCTTCAATAGTTTCATGAAATGGCATAGGGTCTTTCTTGTAAAAGTCATTTTCTTGCCTATTTTTATTTTCTAATCTGGATAACAAATTTATGAGATAGTTATTTTTTTTGGCACCAGTCCCGTTATAAGTAAGTGAACCATCAAAATCATGCGTATTAATATGCATCATTATACTATCATTAGCTTCTAGCAGCATAGCTTGGTGCTTACCTCCATGAACAAATGAGTGTATTCCTGGATTGAAGTTTGAAAAGTGATGCGAAAATTTATTATTTGAGTCTAGATACAAAGTGTCTACATGATCTTGGGGGTCATAAAGTACCACATAATTATTTGAAGGGTTTATAATATCTCCTCCAATAAAAACAGTATTTGTTTTTTTATTACTGTTTTGGCAGCCATATAAAAAGAGTAGTCCAAGAAGTATATAGAGTGGTTTCATTTTGTTTTGTGTAACAAATAATATTCTATCATTTTCAAAAGTACGCTTATGTGCGTTTTATTGTTGTTAAGGCGTTGTTAAATTACAACTCCGTTTAATTTGTTGGTTGGTTTGATTTATTTACTTTTGCCAAAAATTATTTTAAGCAATGTTATCAGTTTCAAACTTATCAGTACAATTTGGAAAACGTATTCTTTTTGATGAAGTAAACACGTCATTTAACTCAGGGAATTGTTACGGAATTATCGGTGCCAATGGTGCTGGAAAATCTACGTTTCTAAAAATCGTAGCGGGTGTTCAAGATCCTACTTCAGGACATGTTCATTTAGAGCCAGGCAAACGTATGTCTGTTCTTGAACAAAACCACAACCTTTATGACGAGCATACTGTTTTAGAAACAGTCATTATTGGCAACAAGCCGCTGTTTAAGATAAAGTCAGAAATAGACGCCTTGTATAATGACTATTCGGATGAAAATGCGGATCGTATTGGAGAACTTCAGGTACAGTTTGAAGAAATGAACGGATGGAATGCTGACAGTGATGCAGCCTCCATGCTGTCTAACTTAGGGATTAAAGAAGAGCACCATTATACATTAATGAAAGATTTAGATGGAAAACAAAAAGTCCGTGTGTTATTGGCACAAGCCTTATTTGGTTCACCAGATGTATTGATAATGGATGAGCCCACCAACGATTTAGATTATGAAACAATTGCTTGGCTCGAGAATTTTTTAGCTAACTATGACAACTGTGTAATTGTTGTGTCTCATGACCGTCACTTTTTAGACGCTGTATGCACACACATATCCGACATTGATTTTAACAAAATCAACCATTTTTCCGGTAACTATACTTTTTGGTATGAATCTTCTCAGTTGGCTGCCAAACAACGCGCACAACAAAATAAGAAATCTGAAGATAAAAAGAAAGAATTAGAAGAGTTTATTCGTCGTTTCTCAGCTAATGTAGCTAAGTCAAAGCAAGCAACCAGCCGTAAGAAAATGATTGATAAATTGGATGTTACAGATATTCGACCCTCGAGTAGACGCTATCCAGCAATTATTTTTGAACGTGACCGAGAAGCAGGTGATCAAATTTTAAACGTCGACAAACTAGCATTTGATTTAGAAGGGGAAACACTTTTTGATAAAATTGATTTTAATTTAAATAAAGGAGATAAGGTCGTTGTTTACTCTAAAGATTCACGTGCGACCTCTGCATTTTACGACATTATAAATAATAATTCTAAAGCCAAATCGGGTAAATTCCAATGGGGTGTTACCACCTCTCAGTCTTATTTACCATTGGATAATAGCAGCTTTTTTAATCAACCAATGAATTTAGTAGATTGGTTGCGCCAGTGGGCAAAAACGGAAGAAGAGCGCGAAGAAGTTCACATTCGTGGCTTTTTAGGTAAAATGATATTTAGTGGTGAAGAAGCACTCAAACAATCTAATGTATTGTCAGGGGGAGAAAAAGTACGTTGTATGTTATCCCGCATGATGATGATGCGCGCCAATGTGTTAATGCTTGATGAGCCTACAAATCACCTTGATTTGGAAAGTATTACTGCCTTTAATAATTCACTTAAGAACTTTAAAGGAACAGTGCTATTTACTACCCATGATCATGAGTTTGCTCAAACGTTAGCCAATAGAGTTATTGAGTTAACCCCTAAAGGAGTTATTGATCGTTATACTACTTTTGATGAATACATGCAAGACTCTAAAATAAAGGAATTACGAACAAAGATGTATTCTTAACATCAAATTATAATATAAAAAAAGCTTTCCATTTGGAAAGCTTTTTTTATATCTAATAGTTAGTTAATTAGCTATTTAGCATTACTGGCATAACCAGCATAGTCACCGTTTCGCCTTCATCCAGTCCATCAATAGGAGTAAGGATACCAGCACGGTTAGGCATGCTCATTTCTAATTGCACATCGTCAGCATTCAGATTGCTTAACATCTCAGATAAAAATCGAGAGTTGAATCCTATTTGCATGTCATCTCCTTGGTAGTCACATGTGAGACGCTCTTCAGCTTTGTTGCTGTAATCAATATCTTCAGCTGAAATATTTAATTCTGCACCTGCAATTTTTAAACGAATTTGATGCGTTGTTTTATTAGAAAATATAGAAACTCTTCTAACCGAATTTAAGAATTGATTACGACTGATTGTCAAATGATTTGGGTTTTCTTTTGGAATTACCGCTTCATAATTAGGGTATTTACCATCAATTAACCGACAGATTAATACAGAGTTTTCAAAAGAAAACTTTGCATTAGAATCATTGTATTCAATGCTTACAGTATCATCACTTCCAGCCAAAATCCCTTTCAAAAGGTTAAGAGGCTTTTTTGGCATGATAAATTCTGCGGTCTCATCCGCTTTGACATCCGTTCGAGAATATTTCACTAATTTATGAGCATCCGTAGCAACAAATGTTAAGCTTTCTGTAGAAAATTGAAAAAAGACACCACTCATTACTGGGCGTAAATCATCGTTACCGGCTGCAAAAATAGTTTTAGAAATGGCAGTCGCTAAAATATCAGCACTGACCACAGTAGTACTTGCATTGTCTAAAGAAATTTCTTTAGGAAACTCATCTGCACTTGCATATGCTAGTGCATACTTTCCATGGTTCGAGCTTATTTCTATAGTATTATTGTCTTCAATCACAAACGTTAAAGGCTGCTCAGGAAAGGTTTTAAGCGTTTCTAACAAGAGTTTTGCTGGAATTGCCACTGAGCCTTCACTTTCACTTTCAACTACTAATGTAGAAGCCATAGTAGTTTCTAAGTCACTTGCAGACACTGTAAGTTTAGAATGTTCTAATTCAAATAAGAAATTATCTAATATAGGAAGTGTATTGGAGTTGTTAATCACCCCACCTAAGACTTGAAGTTGTTTTAATAAATAATTACTGGAAACTATAAATTTCATCTGTGATGTATGTTATAAATTTAATATATGAACTCTTACAAATATATCTGTTTGACGTTAATTATTAAAAGAAACTTATTAACATTAGGTTGATAGCTTTTGGGGACTTTAGTCTTTAAAATAAGCCTTCTAATCTTTTAAAAAGTTAATGGACACTGTGTCCATCATATTTAAGCCCAACAGAGAAGAAGCACTTCCAACAGTGGTCAAATTGCTTCGGTAAACTGCAATTTCAAGATATCCAGATGAGTTAAATACAACCAAACCTTGACCTTCATCATTACGGGATTCAGTCGGAATGTTAAAATCTACAATATCGCTATAGTGGTCAAAAATACGTTTGAACTTATGATTCCTTGCCGATATTTCAAATCGCCTTCCTTTTTGAATAGACTCAAAAAATCGTTTTTTGATATTGGTTATGACATTTCCATAGTGGTCAATATAAATAACATTTCCAATAACTTGATTGCCATCGTCCTTCAAAATAGGTGCGATGTTTTTAATAGGTTTTATTGCTGTTATAAGCTTTCCAACGACTTCCAAAGTACCTCCACGAGCAATATGTGCGGCTACTTTAACAAACACATCCAATACAGGAAAACTTGTCGATATTTTGTCATGAATATTTATCTCCACGATTTTTTGTGGATTTATTTCAGCGCAAATCATGCTCATGATTCCATTGTTTGCACAAATAAAAAAATGGTCATTTAACTGAACTGCAATATGTTTATTTTCTTCACTAATTTCCGAATCAACTCCTATAATATGAATACTTCCAACAGGAAAGCTACTAAATGCATTTTGAATGACATAGGCGGCTTCTAAAATACTGAAAGGCGAAATATCATGAGAAATATCAACTACTTTAGCATCAGATATTTCAGATAGTAAAGCCCCTTTTACGGCACCAGCAAAATGGTCTTTAATTCCGAAATCAGTCGTTAATGTGATGATGGCCATTAGCGCAGCGTGTTGTTTTGTATAATTAAGCTCAAAAAAAAATGATCCTTTAAGATATACAAACCTACACAATTTTTTGTTTTAAATTTTTATTAACAGTCCTAAAAATTATACCAAATTGTTACTACTTTTATCCTATCTTATAGAATCACAAACCAACTAAACATTGTACCCCTTTGAATGAATTAATTATTGAGTTAACAGACATTACGCCTAAGGAGTTTTTTGGCACTCAAAATAATAACATCGAGCTTATAAAGACCTATTTTCCTAAGCTTAAAATTGTAGCTCGTGGGACTAAGATTACTGCTTTTGGTGATGATGAATTGTTAGCTGAATTTGACAAGCGAATGGCAATGATGCTTAGTCAGTTTCAGAAATTTAATAAATTAGATGACAATATGATTGAACGTGTACTCACCAGTGAATCCCAAGAAGATTACGAGTCTTCAAAGAGAAGTGGTGATGTTCTTGTTCACGGAGTTAACGGGCGTCAAATAAAAGCCCAAACAGCCAATCAACGCAAGTTAGTTGACAGTGTTCAAAAAAACGATATGGTATTTGCTATTGGTCCAGCTGGAACAGGTAAAACTTATACAGGGGTAGCCTTGGCCGTTAAAGCTTTGAAAAATAAAGAAGTCAAGCGTATTATTTTAACACGCCCGGCAGTAGAAGCAGGGGAGAACCTCGGATTCTTACCTGGAGACTTAAAAGAAAAATTAGATCCTTATATGCAACCGCTTTATGATGCATTAAGAGATATGATACCTCATGAAAAGCTAGAAAGTTATATTGAAAATGGCACCATCCAAATTGCGCCTCTTGCATTTATGAGAGGTCGAACATTAGATCATGCTTTTGTGATTTTGGACGAGGGTCAGAATACAACACATGCTCAAATGAAAATGTTTCTGACTCGTATGGGAAAAGATGCGAAGTTTCTGTTAACTGGTGACCCTGGTCAAATTGACCTTCCACGTCGTACAATTTCTGGTCTTAAGGAAGCTCTTTTGATCCTAAAGGATATAGAGGGTGTTGGCATGATTTTTCTAGATGATAAAGATGTCATTCGTCATAAGTTGGTTAAAAAAGTTATTGAAGCCTATAAACACATTGAAAATAGAGATTAAAATAAAACCATGAGTCATACAATTACAGACACAAATTTTGAATTCCCATCCCAATCAAGCCTGTATAAAGGCAAGGTGAGAGAAGTGTACACTATGAAAGACGATCTTTTGATTATGGTGGCAACGGATCGCTTATCGGCGTTTGATGTTGTGATGCCTAAAGGCATTCCCTACAAAGGACAAATCCTAAATCAAATTGCCACTAAAATGATGGAAGCAACAGCGGACCTTGTACCGAACTGGTTGGTAGCCACTCCTGATCCTAATGTGGCGGTTGGGCATTTATGTGAACCTTTTAAAGTAGAAATGGTTATAAGAGGGTATATGTCAGGGCATGCCGCACGTGAATATAAAGTTGGCAAACGACTTCTTTGTGGGGTTACTATGCCAGGGGGAATGAAAGAAAATGATGCCTTTCCAAGCCCAATTATCACTCCAGCCACCAAAGCCGAAATGGGTGATCATGATGAAGATATTTCAAGAGAAGACATTATTAAAAAAGGCATTGTTTCTGAAGCCGATTATGTAGTTTTAGAAGATTATACACGTAAGCTTTTCCAAAGAGGCTCTGAAATTGCTGCTTCCAGAGGTTTGATTTTAGTGGATACTAAATATGAATTTGGAAAAACTAAACAGGGTAAAATTGTTTTAATTGACGAAATCCATACGCCTGATTCCTCTCGATATTTTTATGCGGATGGTTATGAAGCGCGTCAAGCATCAAATGAGCCACAGAAACAACTCTCTAAAGAATTTGTTCGACAATGGCTTATTAGTAATGATTTTCAAGGATTAGAGGGGCAATCTACTCCACATATGAGTGATGAGTATATAAAAACAGTAAGCGATCGTTATATAGAACTATATGAAAATATTACGGGGGAATCCTTTGAAAAAGCGGAGGTCTCTAATATCCAAGAACGGATAGAAACAAATGTGCTTAATTATTTAAAGACTTTGTAAGGGACTTTAAATAGTGTAATTTATCTATAATGTATTTATAGATTTGTGTATTAGCTTTAATGATATAAATTGAAATGAGGCTTACAGAAATAAGAAAACAAATAGCACCAAAAATAGCTTCAAAAGGGGTCAGGTTTTTACCTAGGATTTGGTTAAGTCCCAAACCGGTAAAACTACCATAAAGTAATATAAAGTGAATGACATAAATGGATAAGGTCTTTTGTCCAATTTTAAGTACAACCGGTTGTTTTAAATAGGCTTCAAAGGCATAAAATAGACCAAATATTACGAATACATTTCCCAGTCTAATAAACAAGTAATTAAAGTTGGCCACCTCTAAAAATAAATGATAGTCTATAACATCTGAAAGCCAATACAATAAATTTGTTGATTGGTAAACGAGTAGTATCCCAGCAACAAAAAACCCTGTGACTATGGTGGCTTTAAATTTATATTTTTCTAAGTATCTATAAAATAAAGTAGCAATAAAGGCCCCAAAGGCCATATATCCAAACCATGGAAAAATGGTGAATACCGATCCATTTAATTTGGTTACATAATTAGCAAAAAACAAAGGGATTCCTTCTGCAGAATAAGTTCTGTAGAGAGGCTCACATAAAAAAATGAAGGTCCCTAAACATAACATAATAATTGAAAACACCAAAGTCTTCTTTCGCGTCAGTAAATAGATACAAACAATGAGTATTAAAGAAATTCCAATACATTGTAATACATCAATTACTAAAAAATAAGTTCCAAAAGAGCCTGTTAACCATCTAAAAATTGGAATGCGTAAGGCATAACCTATCCCAGTTAACATAAGTCCGCGCACCAATCCTTTTCGGATTCGCACGGAGAGTGTTCCTTTTTCTTTGGCTTTGATGAGTAAATAGGTGAAAATCAAACCAGAAATTGTAAAAAAAACAGGTGCGGTAATTCCTCTGAAATAAAGCCATGTACTGTAAGCTATATTATCAGGATCTCTATATTCAATTGCTAAAAGCGTATCAATAAAATGTCCTTGAAGCATCATTAAAATAGCGAAGGCCCTAATGGCATCAATAAAATAAAGACGTTTAATTTGCAAAGTTGGTTGTTTGTCGACAAAGTTAGGATATAATAATTACTAATTTGTATATTTATTTCAAATAAGCCACTTTCATTAAATTCACATAAACATTTTGCCGATGGGTACATATCATATTAAAAATAATCTTTCCTATTCTCAGAACTATAAATTATCAATTGAAAACCCTGAAGCATTTTGGGCCACGATCGCGAAAAATAATTTTTTATGGAAACGGCCTTGGACTCGTGTTTTAGACTGGGATTTTTCAACCCCAAAAGTGAGTTGGTTTGAAGGCGCACAACTAAATATCACAGAAAATTGTATTGATAGGCACTTGGAAACCAAAGGCCATAAAACCGCTATTTTATTTGAACCCAATGATCCCAATGCAGCTTCTGAAGCCATTTCTTATAATGAACTACACAAACGCGTTAATAAGTTTGCAAATGTTTTAAAATCTAAAGGAATTAAAAAACGAGATCGAGTTTGTATTTATCTGCCTATGATCCCCGAACTGGCTATTTCTGTATTGGCATGTGCTCGTATTGGAGCCATTCACTCGGTGGTATTTGCGGGCTTTTCAGCGACCGCTTTGGCGTCTAGAATCAATGATTGCGACTGCAAAATGTTAATCACTAGTGATGGTGGGTATAGAGGCGCAAAAACAATTGATTTGAAATCTATCGCCGACGAAGCGCTTTTGGGCTGTGACGGCATCGAATCGGTATTAGTAGCTCAACGTCTTCACTCAGATATTCCAATGGTTCAGGATCGTGATTTTTGGTTACAACCCTTACTAGAGGAGGCGTCTGAACACTGTGATGCTGAAGTTATGGATGCAGAAGATCCTCTATTTATTTTGTATACTTCAGGATCTACTGGCCAGCCAAAGGGCATGGTTCATACGACTGCAGGCTATATGGTGTACGCTGCTTATAGTTTTAAAAATGTATTTCAATATGAAGCGAATGATGTTTACTGGTGTACAGCAGATATTGGTTGGATCACAGGGCATAG
>CAJIZJ010000031.1 GCA_905181825.1 uncultured Flavobacteriaceae bacterium | reverse complement strand
TTGATGATATTAAACGTGCCTATAAAACAAATACTTTTGAGGTTGGGTTAATGGCTGAGCATTCTGCAGTTTTAAAACAATCTATAGAAGCTAATTTTAAAGCGTCAACAGCAGATTTTAAATCGTTGAACAACGAATTAAAACTTAATATATCGTTAGGTGCTCATCAAACTCCAAACGATTTATTAGCGTTTTTGACGGCTCAATCTCAGGTGCTGCACTTCAAGGAGTTAATACCAAATGCTAGCGATATTTTCATTCAATCCATTAAAAATAATTAATCATGAATCACCTTCCATTAATTATCAAACGGGAATATTTCACAAAAGTAAAAAACAAGTCTTTCATACTGATGACTTTTTTAAGCCCTTTGCTTGTAATAGCTTTACTTTCTTTTGTAGGTTATTTGACAAGTATTAATAACGATACCGTTAGGTCTATTTATGTTTTAGACGAAACGGGTTTATTATCAGAAACGTTTAAAACAAGCGATCAAACAATTTTCACCCAATTATCTGAAATTGATTTAGAAACTGCAAAAACACTTTCAAACCAAGAACAGGCCTATGGCTTACTTCATATTCCTGATAGTTCTTTAGAATTTGTTTCAGAGCTTATAAAATTTTATTCAGAAGAATCGCCTTCATTGTCCTTGATGTCTTCTTTAGAATCTAAAATTGAAAATAAGCTCTCTGAACTGAAATTGCAAAACAAAGGAATCGATTTGTCTTTAATAGAAGCCTCAAAAACCTCTGTTTCTATTAATCAAGAAACATTTGAGGGTGTGAAAAGCTCAAAAATTGGGAGTTTAATGAAATTGCTGTTTGGGGGTGTTGCTGGTTACCTTTTATTTATGTTTATCATTATTTATGGAAATATGATAATGCGAAGCATTATTGAGGAAAAAACGAGTCGTGTTATTGAGGTGATTATTTCTTCCGTAAAGCCCATTCAATTAATGCTGGGTAAAATTATAGGAACATCTTTGGCTGGGATTACACAAGTAGCTATTTGGATTGTTTTAGGATTTACCTTTTTTATAGCATCATCATTTATCTTTGGAGTCGATATTTCTCAGACCCAAACTCCACAGGAAGCTCTCGTTTCTGAGGTCCTATCCAGTCCGGAATCTAACGATAAAATTCAAATGTTGTTCAATGAATTTAGCGCTCTTCCTATTTCCAACTTAGTTGTAGCATTTATTTTCTTTTTTATAGGAGGCTATTTATTGTACAGTTCGTTGTATGCTGCTATTGGAGCAGCAGTTGATAACGAAACAGACTCCCAACAGTTTATGTTACCAGTACTAATGCCTTTAATTATTGGAGTTTATGTTGGAGCTTTCACAGTAGTTGAAGATCCACATGGCACTATTTCAACAGTGTTTTCCTTTATCCCTTTCACATCGCCTGTGGTAATGTTAATGCGAATTCCATTTGGTGTTTCCATTTGGCACCAACTGCTGTCACTTACAATCCTTATTATAACGTTTATTTTCACTGTATGGTTTGCAGCTAAAATCTACCGAGTAGGAATTTTAATGCATGGTAAAAAGCCCACTTATAAAGAACTTTATAAGTGGTTGAAATATTAATTTTATTGTTACGTTATTAGTGTACAAAAGATAATCAAATGTCCAAAATATTAATTATTGAAGATGAGGCCTCAATACGTCGCGTATTAGTTAAAATACTAACGGAAGAGAACACTCAGTATAAGGTTTTTGAAGCTGAAGATGGGTTAGCAGGCACAGAAATGATTAAAAATACCGATTTTGATCTAGTATTATGTGATATTAAAATGCCCAAAATGGATGGTGTCGAGGTTCTTGAAGCTGTGAAAAAAATAAAACCTGAAATCCCAATGGTGATGATTTCGGGACATGGTGATTTGGATACAGCAGTCAACACGATGCGCTTGGGGGCCTTTGATTATATTTCTAAGCCACCAGACTTAAATCGCTTATTAAATACCATAAGAAACGCCCTAGAGAAAAAACAACTTGTGGTGGAAAATAAACGCCTCAAAACAAAAGTAAGTAAGCAATATGAAATGGTCGGGAATAGCCCAGTAATAGAGGCTGTAAAATCTATTATTGATAAGGTAGCTCCGACAGAAGCACGTGTTCTAATCACTGGTCCTAACGGAACCGGAAAAGAATTGGTTGCTCATTGGTTGCATCAAAAGAGCAGCCGTTCA
>CAJIZJ010000030.1 GCA_905181825.1 uncultured Flavobacteriaceae bacterium | reverse complement strand
CGTAGCACAATCAGTGACCACAGTAGCACTTTCTACGCGAGCATAGATTGTTTGAGTGTCTATAACAACATTGTTGTAAGGACTGGAAAGAGCATTAACTCCGTTCTCGGCATCAGACAGCGTTTCGTGATAGGTCACAGTGACCCCTGTGGCTACACCGGTAATCAAAAAGTCGGAGTCTGTTAAAATAAAAGCTCCATAACCATCATTGTCAGGATCACAATACTCCATCGGAGGAGGGGTGTTGGCTACAGCCGCCTGAATCACTCCCAAATCTAAGGTCGTAGTTGTAATACAACCAGTTGTAATATCTTGCCCTCTAACAAAAATAGTTTGTGGGTTACTGATGTTTGTGTAAGGAATTGGTAAAGGATCTATTCCAGTATCAGCTGCCGATTGGCTTAAATAATAACTAATAGAATAATTAGAATTACCCCCTCGAATCTCTTCGTCTTTAAGGCTTAAATCTAAGACTGTAAGACCATCTGGAGTCCCATCATCACAAACTTCTAAAGGAGATGGGCTTACTAAAAATGGTAAGGGATTGACAATAAGGTCAAATTGAGTAGTTGCATAGCATTGTGAGAAGCCATTTTTTTCTACACGAACATAAATTGTTTGCTGATTGATTACTGTATTTTCGTAAGGAGATACTATAGGATTCGCTGCATTATCTGCATCCGCTTGTGAGCTGTGATAACTAACTGTAAATATTGCTGTGTTCTGACCATTGAGAATAATACTATCATAAACCGTAAAATCAAATAACATAAATCCATCAAAATCATCATCACAAACACCCAGTTCAGGGGGTGCAGTTGCTAAAGGGGAAGGATCTACTACCAAATTAAATAGCGCAGTCTCAGAAAAAGAATAGCATTCCGAATCATTAAGGCTCTCAATACGAACAAAAATTGGTTGAGGACTTACAGTATTAGTAAAAGGACTTGTTAGCCCCCCAGAGCCTGAAGCTGCATCAATACTAGACTCATAATAAGTAACCGTGTATAAGTTGGAATCTAGTGCCCCTAAAATATCTGACGTAAGACTCTCTAAGTCAAATGCTTCAAGGCCGTCATTGGAGGGGTCGTCACAAGACGCTAAATCATCAACATTATTGATGTCTGGACCATCGCTCAAGCTAATTTCAAAAGCAGCTGTTTGATAACAATTTCCGGTTATAGCGTCTTCAATTCTAACATATATAACTTCAGGATTTGTACTGTTTGAATAATTTTGAGGAGAGCCAATAGAGCCGTTGTTATTTTCTGCATCTATTTCGTTCGAGTGATAACTAATTACAAAATCTATTGAAGGGAGCCCTCCCAAAACAAATTCGTCATTTAAAGTTAAGTCAAACGTATTTCCCGGGGCGTCACAAATGGTGAGGTTTTGAATATTTGAAATTTCTATTGGGCTCGGAATAAACTCAACAAAAACAGTATCTGAAACAACACAATCTTCATTATAAATTATATCAGCTGTATAGTATCCACCTTCAGTAACGTTAAGAGTTGAGCTTGTTTCATTAGGAATTACATCTCCTTCAAAATACCATACATGAGTTACAGAAGGTGTTTGAGTGTCAAGGACTGTCGTCTCTCCGTAACAAATAGCAGTCCCTGACTCAATTGTAATATCATCCCCTATGCTTGCTCCAACCTGAAAACTTCCAGCTTCAAGAAATACAGCTGAGTCATAATTTGTATCTGAGGCGTCAGCGATTACCAGCTTAATCATATATAAATTGTAAGGGATTACCAAGCTTTCTGCAGACATGCTAACGGTATGTCCTCTAAAATCGGTAGGGCTTTCATCTACCGGTAAACCAATACCCCCAGGAAAACCTGTATCTCCATAATAAGCACCAAAATATGTTTCATTGACTGAGGTGCATCCTGAATTATATGTATTGTCTCTAACAGATAAAACAGAAATAGGATCTGTTGTGGAAGGGACAATGGCTAAGTTTGTAGTTATCCCTGTAGCAACATCAGTTAATAGAAACGCAAATGAATCTGTAAATTGACATTGAAAATCACCGTATTCTTCAGAAGCGAATAAAAAGTTAAAACTAATTGTTTCAGAGTAGGGAATGAAATCAAATTGAATAAACGTAGCATTGTTTGAGTCGCCCGTATTTAAATTAGGTATTACACTTTCTAAATCCGCATCTCCAGGCCAATTAAAGTCTCCCTCGCCTATAGTGCCTTGTTCAGGACCTTCTGCTGATACAGCATTCCCTGTTGACAAAATAATTCCTTCGGTAAACGGAAAGTTTTCTCCATTACTCGAAAAATATGCAATTCCATTAGTAGAACCAAAATCGGAGCCAGTAGAAGTTACAATATTAGAGACGTCAGCACATGGAGAATCAATTAAAACATCTTCAACCAATTCGACATTGGTAAACCTTGTATCATCCACTTTAATGTAATCACCCAATACTTGAACCGACAATGTTATATCGTCTGAACAATCTAATGGATTGGTGTCTGTTACTGTTAAAGTGACTGTAAATGTGCCTACGGAGTTAAAAGGATGGTTTACAGAAGTCCCATTGGCAGAAGCTCCGTCTCCAAAGTCCCAGTCGTAGCTAGCTCCTGTGCCGTCAATGGAGAAATTGGCATTCCCACCAAAACTAACGTTATCCCCTTGGTTGATAACTAGAACTCCGGTAGAGTTTATGGCAGGAATTACATTCTCTATAAGTGCTTCAATATCTTGGCATGGAGACTCACAGGATATATTAGCTTCAAATCCTGCTAAATTAACGCCTGCGCTGCTCACAAATCTTAAGGTTAAACACCCTGAGGTATTGGCCGCTGTTATAGTACCTATTGATTGAGTCCCTGAATAGATACCTAGCACAGGGTCCGCTGTTGTTGTTCCGTTGTAAATGGTTAACTCATCAGCTCCACCCCCTTGTGTGACGAAAGATATAAACTCTAAAACGGTAGAAGTCCCGCTTCCATCTGGACATATAGTTAGTGTATAGTCTTCATTACTTGAGTAAGAGTCTGAATTACCTCCAGAATCATATAAAACTCCATCGCACCGATTAAAAGTTCCATCTGTCATATCTATATCATTACTGCTTGAAGCACAGTTTATGGTTGAGGTATCAATTTGATTTTCAAGTACATTCAAATAGGTCTGAACTTCTGCTAGTTGTTGTTCTGTAAACATATACATACAAGCATCGTCGGAGTAATCCATGTAATTCATGCTAAGTGCGTTTTCACCAGCTACACATCCAGAAATAGACCCTGCAGCTGGACAACCGTAGTTTGAGTTTATAATGTTTGGTGTGTCTGTAAATCCATCATCTGAAGCACAACTTCCTGAAAATGTATGTTTTAAATTTAAGAAGTGTCCGAGTTCGTGAGTTAAAGTTCGTCCTAAGTTATATGGGGCGCCCGGGTTGTATCCAGTACAACCAGCACCAGAGCCAATTGCAAAAGTGTTTAAAACCACACTATCCCCTAAAGCTATATTGCCTCCTAAAGGAGAATATCCAAGAGTTGTACCACCTGCGTCTTTGACAAGTATATTTAAGTATCCGGCCCAATTGATATCTGAATCAGCACCTCCACCAAAATCATACCCAATAGAAACCGCACGACTACCCTCAACTAAATCTGGATCAATCAAATTTCCAGTGGAATCGGTGGGGTGATTTTGAGTTGCAATACAAAATACAACATCAATCATTCCCGTAGTTGTATTTGGATACAAAGGGCTGTCACCTGCCCAATTTGAAATATCTACATTAACTCCCTGATAGTCAGCGTTTACACTGTCAATTTGATTTTGAGCTAACGCCTCTAAGCAAGCTCTATCTGCTTCATCTCCCTCTGGGAAATGTACAGCAACAGGTATGTATAATGTAGTCATTTGAAAAGAGGCTCTAGCCCTTACAGCTTGCTGTATAACCCTAAACCTGCGCTGGTTTGAATTGTAAACTTTTAATCGATTAGGATCTTTTTTTAAAGTCTCCATATAAGACTCCATTCCACAACTACGACCTTGGGCGTTTAGAGTTGAGAAAAAAGAAAAAAAGAAAAAAAATGAAAGAATAAAGATTTTCAAAACAGTATAGTTAAGCATCAAATATATAGATTTGTTTTGTTTTTTATAACATTACTACTGATAAACAGAAAACGAGGAGTCTAAACCTGTTTGAAAAG
Organism: uncultured Flavobacteriaceae bacterium; assembly: GCA_905181825.1. GTDB lineage: Bacteria > Bacteroidota > Bacteroidia > Flavobacteriales > Flavobacteriaceae > Hel1-33-131. Next base: position 7,693 of record CAJIZJ010000030.1, on the reverse strand, counting down.
ACTTAATCTTCTCTTAAGTTTATTACCTTTGTTAAAAACATTGCAATGACAAAATTTACTGTTTCTATTCATCAGACAGCTAATCCAAAAATTATAAAATTTGAAGCGAATTCATTTCTAACAAAATATGAAAGCTTTGAATTCTCAAATATAGACGACGCTAAGAATTCGCCACTTGCCCAACAACTTTTTCATCTCCCATTTGTTAAAAAAGTATACATATCAGGAAATTTTGTAGCTATTGAACGGTATGACATTATTGAATGGAGTGATGTTCAAACCGAAGTTGGCGAACAAATTGAAAACTACCTTAACGAAGGTGGGGCCATTGTGATCCACGAAGAAAAAAAGAAAAACCCTGTAACGGTTTATGCAGAAAGCACACCCAATCCAGCAGTTCAAAAATTTGTAGCTAACAAGAAATTAGTAGCGCAAACATTTGAATTTACATCTATTGAAGATGCTAAGTTATCTCCTTTTGCGACTGCTCTGTTCCAGTTTCCATTTGTAAAAGCTATTTTTATTGATAAAAACTATGTCTCTGTTACCAAATATGACATTGTTGAATGGGAGTCTATTACGCTTGAATTACGAGAATTTATTAAATCTTTTATTGAGGATGGTAAAGAAATGGTTGCGGCATCTGCAGCTAAAGTTTTAGAAAAAACAACAACTCAGCTAGATACTGCATACGAAGCTCTGGATGATACTTCAAAAGAGATTATCAATATTTTAGAGGAGCACATCAAGCCTGCTGTGGCTAGCGATGGTGGGAATATTTTGTTTGAATCCTATGACCCAGAAACCAAAACAGTAAAAGTCATTTTACAAGGAGCCTGTAGTGGATGTCCATCTTCTACTTATACTCTTAAGAGTGGTATCGAAGCAATGTTAAAAGAGATGCTCGCAGGAAGGGTAGAAATTGTAGAAGCAATTAACGGATAATTACTTGTTAATTTTTCTATCTTACTATGGAGCTAAAGACCGGAGAGTTGACCAAGCTAAATAAATAATGTATTTGTGTTTGAAACGCATAAGCAGCATTAATTTAAAAAAAATCTGAAACTTCTTTTCCTATTAGGCTCCCTATAGCAACTCCCATGCCCCCCATTCGAACTCCACAATACACATGGTTTGAAAGCTGCTTAACAATGGGCTTTTTTTTGGAGCCAACTCCCATAATGCCAGACCACCGGTGATCAATTTCATAATCTCTTTCTGGAAGTATTGTATATTTCAATAGGTTTTCAAGTGACTGTTGTATTTTTTCAGTCTGAGCTAATTCGGTGGTTGTTTCTGTCTCAATATCTAAATTCCTACCACCTCCTAATAAAATTCGATTGTCAATATTTCTAAAATAATAATACCCACAATCCAAGTGAAATGTCCCTTTAATATCTAAATCATCTATGGGCTTAGTTATTAAAACCTGGGCTCTTGCTGGTTGTACATCTTCATTTATTAACTGCTTAGCGAAGCCATTTGTGGTGAAAATTAATTTTTGAGATGAAAATTCAAAATGTGGAGTTTGAATTGACACTTTGTTGGGCTGTTCAATATACGCCTCAACTTTGGTGTTGTTTAAAACAATAACCCCAAGCGTTTGAACTTTTTTAATTAGCTCCTGCATCATATTTCCAGTATCAATCTGGCCTTCAAACTGATTGCGTATATACTGACTTTGGATTCTTGAAAATTTGAACTTATTTGCAACTTTTGAAAATACATCTGCTTTAAAAATTGGCTTCAAAAGCTGATTTACCTCGCTCATCTTTTGGGTACATGTTTCAAAAAGAGGTTTGTCTTTCCCTAAAAACAATTCAAATCCTCCTAACTGTTGGTAAGATAATGCAGCATCTCCAAGGGTAGTTCTCAAAAGCTGAAGTCCTTTATATCGTTGATCCACAAGCTCCACAACATCGTTAGTTGAATGAGACTCCAAGTCATTTAAAATTTCACTTAAGCTGCCAAAACAAGCAAACCCGGCATTTTTTGTACTTGCCCCTTGAGGAAATAGTCCTTTTTCAAGAACCACTATTTTTGCATTTGGTTGTTTTATTTTAAGGTGTAGTGCCGTACTTAGCCCTACAATGCCACTGCCAACAACCGCATAATCAACATTTGTAAGCCATGTTTTTATTTCCCAATAGGATAAATTCATATTATAAAACTACAATTTTTTTAAACGGAAATGAGCGCTGTTTTGAGATAAAAAAAACTCCGAATTAAAATTCGGAGTTTTTTTTTAAGCTTCGTTTATAGGGTCTATTTTAAAATCTTCCATAAATTTAGTCGTATAATTTCCCGCAATATAGTCTGGATGATCCATTAACTGACGGTGAAATGGAATGGTTGTTTTAATACCCTCTATGACAAATTCATCTAAAGCACGCTTCATTTTATGAATCGCTTCTTCTCTTGTTTGAGCCGTTGTAATTAATTTCGCAATCATAGAGTCGTAGTTAGGCGGAATACTATATCCTGCATAAACATGTGTGTCTAATCGGACCCCGTGACCTCCAGGAGAATGTAATGTAGTTATTTTTCCAGGAGATGGTCTGAAATCGTTAAACGGGTCTTCAGCATTAATTCGACATTCGATAGAGTGCATACTTGGAAGGTAATTTTTTCCTAAAATTGCAACTCCTGCTGCTACTAATATTTGCTCGCGTATGAGGTCAAAATTAATAACCTGTTCAGTGATCGGGTGTTCAACTTGAATACGTGTATTCATTTCCATAAAATAAAAGTTTCGGTGCTTATCTACCAAAAACTCTACAGTCCCAGCACCTTCATACTTTATGAACTCTGATGCTTTTACAGCCGCTTCTCCCATTTTCTTTCGTAATGCTGTCGTCATAAAAGGAGACGGCACTTCTTCAGTTAATTTTTGATGGCGACGTTGAATAGAACAATCTCTTTCTGACAAATGACACGCTTTACCATTGGAATCTCCTATGATTTGAATTTCAATATGACGTGGTTCTTCAATGAGTTTTTCCATATACATATCATCATTTCCAAAAGCGGCTTTGGATTCTTGACGTGCAGAATCCCATGCATCCTTAAGATCTTCTTTTTTCCATACAGCACGCATCCCTTTACCACCGCCTCCAGCAGAAGCTTTTAGCATTACAGGGTAGCCTGTTTCTTGAGCTGTTACTACACAATCTTCAAAGGTTTCAATAACCCCTTCACTTCCAGGAACACAAGGAACGCCCGCTAACTTCATAGTTGCTTTTGCATTGGCCTTATCGCCCATTCTGTCAATCATGTCAGGAGAGGCGCCAATAAATTTTATACCATGTTCATCACATATTTTTGAAAAGCGCGCATTTTCAGACAAAAACCCATAACCTGGATGAATAGCATCGGCATTAGTTATTTCAGCTGCTGCAATAATATTTGATATTTTTAGATAGGATTCGCTACTGGCTGCTGGGCCAATACAAACGGCTTCATCTGCAAATTTTACATGTAGGCTTTCTGAATCGGCTGTAGAATATACGGCGACTGTTTGAATGCCCATTTCTTTACATGTTCTTATAACTCTTAGAGCTATTTCGCCACGATTGGCTACTAGTATTTTTTTAAACATAACTTTTTAGCTTTTAAAATGTCAAATTCCAAATTCCACAAATAGGATTTGTTTTTGGAATTTTAAAATAATGTTATGATGGGTCTACTAAAAATAATGGTTGATCAAACTCTACTGGAGAGGAATCATCAACAAGAATTTTTACAATCGTTCCAGTGATTTCAGATTCAATCTCATTGAATAATTTCATGGCTTCAATAACACATAAAACATCCCCTTCATTGATAGATTGCCCAACCTCAACAAACAGTGGTTTGTCTGGAGACGGTCTTCTGTAGAAAGTTCCAATAATTGGAGATTTGACAGTGATGTACTTAGAGTCTTCAACTACTGGTGCTGGAGCGGAAACTATCTGTGGCTGAGCAACCTCAAGAGATGCTACAACAGGCGCCTGAGGCATAGGTGCAGCGACTAACTGCTGTACCGTCGTTGAGCCTGTTGGTCCTGTTTTGATAGTGATTTTAAAATCATCTGTTTCTAATTTCACTTCACTTGTGCCTGACTTAGCTACAAATTTGATTAGATTTTGAATTTCTTTTAAATCCATAATTATGGTTTTTAATGTTTAGTTTAGTTAATATCTAAGAGGTATAGGCCCATTTAAGGTAAATTGACCCCCAGTTAAATCCACCACCAAAGGCAGCGAATATTAAGTTATCTCCTTTTTTTAGTTTTGATTCGTAATCACTTAAAAGTAACGGTAAGGTCCCCGAGGTAGTGTTGCCATATTTTTCAATATTCATCATTACTTTTTTGGGATCTAGGTTGATTCTGTTCGCAGTAGCATCGATAATACGTTTGTTCGCTTGATGAGCTACTAACCAATCAACTTGATCATTATCTAAGTTATTTCGATCTAATATTTTTACGGCCGCATCTGCCATATTAAAAACAGCGTTTTTAAATACCGTTTTTCCATCTTGATAAATAAAGTGATTTTTTTCTTTAAGGGATTTTTCTGTAATTGCATTAGAAGAACCTCCATGAGTCCCACGCAAGAATTCTCTTCCGGCGCCATCACTTCTTAAATATTCGTCTTGCATTCCTAAGCCTTCTTGGTTAGGTTCAAATAAAACAGCTCCAGCTCCATCTCCAAAAATGATACAGGTCGCTCTATCTTCGTAATTAATCATTGACGAGTTTTTATCCGCTCCAATTAAAAGAACTTTCTTGTAAATACCTGTTTCAATATAACGAGCTACAATAGACATGCCAAACAAAAAGCTTGAACAGGCGGCGTCTACATCAAACGCGAAAGCATTGGTAGCTCCAATTTCTGAAGCAGTATATGCCGACGTAGAGGCCGCTTTCATATCTGGTGTAGCTGTTGCAACCACGACAAGGTCTATAGTTTTAGGGTCTAAGTTGTTTTTTTGGATGAGATCTTTGGCAGCTTGGATTGCCATAAATGAGGTCCCCTTGTTATCTCCCTTTAGGATTCGACGCTCTTTTATACCGGTTCTAGAAGTGATCCAGTCGTCGTTTGTGTCAACCATTGTTTCCAATATCTGGTTGGTTAATATAAATTCTGGCACATAGCCACCGACAGCGGTTATTGCAGCTGAGATATTGGTCATATTAAATTTTTAACTTGGAGGTTTTGATTAAAATCACATCAAAAACAACCAAAAACGTGTCAAAAATACTCATTTTTGATTAAAAAAGGCCAAAAAGTTAATTTTTTTAGAATTTTTATAATTACTGTCCTTAAAACAAAAAAACGCTCATAAAGAGCGTTTTTTTTTAAGAAATTATAAGTATAACTAATTAAGCAGCGTTTTCTTCTACTACTGTTGTGTCTACTAATACTTGTCCTCTGTAGTATAATTTACCTTCATGCCAGTGCGCTCTGTGGTATAAGTGCGCTTCACCGGTAGTTGGGCAAGTTGCTATTTGAGGCGTCGTTGCCTTGTAATGGGTACGTCTTTTATCTCTTCTTGTTCTGGAGATTTTTCTTTTAGGATGTGCCATTTTCTATATTATTTATCCGTTATTAATTTTTTTAATGTCTCCCATCGAGGATCTATATCTTCTTTTGGGGGTTTATTTTCTAAGCTTTTTGGGCTTAAGTCTTCTAGTTTTTTTAAGATATCTGAGCCTAAGGTTCCAGCTTCAACTCCAGGGTGAACCCTTTTTTGAGGTAATGAAAGAACAATTAATTCATAAATATAATGTGCAACGTTGATTTCATATTCGGCGTGAGGTAATATTAAAATAGCCTCATTTTCGTCGTTATACTCATCTCCAAAACTTACAACCAAGTCAAAATCAGTGTTTACTGATTCATCATAGCGCTCATTGGTTAGATCACAGTTAACATTTATTGTTCCACTCGCTTGAAAATTCAACTCTAAAAAAGTTGACTTTTTAACTAAATTTAAAACAATTGTTACGTTAATGTCGTTAAACTCATCATACTCAAAATGCTCAAAGAACTTATAATCTATCTCAAACTTGTAATCATGCTTTCCAATCTTAAGCCCTACGAATTGTATGTCAAATGCTTTTAGTGGCTTCATTGTCTCGCATATTTGAGCCTGCAAATATATAAAATTTTATTTAGGCTCACTGCATAGCAGCTTATTTTTTATTATAAGCTTTTTTAGGCTGTTTTAGTAAGGGGTTTGATGTTAGTGTTTGATTCATATTTCGGTTTCTAAAAATTGCTATACCCGAAAAAATAGCTTCTTTAAATGAAGATATATCTGCCACTCCCTTTCCGGCAATTTCATAAGCCGTTCCATGATCAGGTGACGTTCTAATTTTACTCAGTCCCGCAGTGTAATTAACTCCATTCCCAAACGCTAAAGTTTTAAAAGGGATCAAGCCTTGATCGTGGTAAGTGGCTACAATAGCATCAAAATTTTTATAATTTTTGGAACCAAAAAAGCTATCCGCCGCATACGGACCATACACAAGTTTACCCGATTTCTTAATTTCCTCCAAGGCAGGCCTAAGAACCTCATCATCTTCAGACCCAATAACACCATTGTCGCCTGTATGTGGGTTAAGTCCTAAAACAGCAATCTTTGGCAATCGAATATTGAAGTCCTGAACTAAGGAATTGTAAATAATTGAAATTTTCTTTTCAATTAATTCCGGTGTAATGTGTTTGGAGACTTCGCTCACTGGTACGTGATCAGTTAAAAGCCCTACTTTAAGGTCGTCAGAAACCATAAACATCAGGCTGTCTCCTTCAAGCTCTTGTGCTAGATAATCGGTATGTCCTGGAAATTTAAAATCGTCTGATTGTATATTATGTTTATTAATTGGTGCGGTTACTAGGACATCTATTTGGTCGTCTTTAAGGTCTTTAACTGCTGCTTGAAGCGATTTAATGGCATAAGATCCAATCTTTAAATCTTCTTCTCCAAAGTTAATTCTAACGTCATCTCTCCATACTGTTACAACATTTACTTTGGAGTCAACGGCTTGTTCTGCGCTTTGAATGCTATTGAAGTCTAGCGAACTTTCAAAGTGTTTTTTAAAAAATGAAAGCGTTTTTACAGAAGCATAAATTATAGGGGTACAAAATTCAAGCATTCGGCTGTCTTCAAAAGTCTTGATGACCAACTCACCTCCAATGCCATTTAAGTCTCCTATAGAAATTCCTAATTTTATTTTTTCGTCTTTTTCCATTAAAAGTGCCGTGTTGTTTGTAATTTTGAATTTACAAATTTAACGAATTAAAAGCATGTTTACGGGAATTATTGAAGATTTAGGGATTGTAAAAGATTTAGTAAAGGAGAATGACAACTTACACATAACGATTCAAAGTGCACTTGCACCAGAGTTAAAAGTAGATCAGAGTGTGTCTCATAATGGGGTGTGTCTGACCGTTATAGCACTAACGGACGCTCACTACACCGTAACCGCAATCAAAGAGACTTTAGATAAAACCACTATTAATGCTTTAAAAGTTGGAGCAACCGTAAACTTAGAGCGCGGCCTAAAGCTTGGAGCGCGGTTGGATGGCCATATGGTTCAGGGACATGTAGACCAAATTGGCACTTGTACAGCAGTTAAAACCGAAAATGGAAGTTGGGTGTACTCTTTTAAGTATGACGCCTCTATTGGCAACCTTACCATTGAAAA
>CAJIZJ010000029.1 GCA_905181825.1 uncultured Flavobacteriaceae bacterium | reverse complement strand
TTAGCAAGCCTTCAAATGAATTTGGAATTTGGAAAAATTCTGCAAAAGAAAAAGGAGTAGAAAGTCAGTGGATGCCTTATAACGGACAAACAAGATTATATAAGAATTACAGAAAAGAAATTATTGGCGATAGTATTGGCGCCTACATGCGTTATGACTTTAAAAAGCCGACTTCTGTGGAAGTTAAAATTGCTGTTTCTTATGTGAGTATTGAAAACGCTAGAGAAAATTTAGAAAAAGAGACTAAAGGATTATCTTTTGAAGATGTGTTTAAAAAGACGTCCACAAAATGGAACGATTTACTTTCAAAAATCATTGTAGAAGGTGGGTCTAAAGACGACAAAACGATATTTTATACGGCTTTGTATCACACGTTGATTCATCCAAACACATTAAATGATGTCAACGGAGAGTACCCCAAAATGGCCACAAGAGAAACATTAAAAACAGAAGGTACTCGTTTTACTGTTTTTTCTTTATGGGATACCTACAGGAATCTACATTCCTTGATGTCTTTGGTATATCCAAAACAACAGTCAGACATGGTAAAAAGTATGTTATCTATATATGATGAAAGTGGTTGGTTGCCAAAATGGGAGTTAAATGCCACAGAAACAACCACGATGGTAGGCGATCCAGCAGGAATAATTATAGCCGACACCTATTTGCGGGGGATTCAAGATTTTGATGTAGAGAAAGCCTATGAAGCCATGACTAAAAGCGCATTGCAATTAGAAAATAATGCACTTAGACCAGGAATAAAAGAATATATAGAAAGAGGGTATTTAACTACAGCTTCCACAAAAAGTGGCTCCGTTTCTACAACACAAGAATATAATATTACAGACTTTGCTATTGCACAATTGGCAGATGCGCTGAATAAAAAAGAAGATGAGGTGTTTTACAGAAAGCGTTCCATATCATATCGTAAGCTTTTTGACAAAGAGTTTAATTTATTAAGACCTAGAGAAGCTGATGCTTCTTGGGTGCGTCCATTTACTCCTGAAACGGGTGCTAATTTTCAAAAGAATTTAGGGTTTATCGAAGGAAATTCATGGCAATATACGTTTATGGTGGCCCATGACACCAAAGGATTAATGCAATTAATGGGGGGTGAAAACACCTATTCCAAGCAGCTACAGAAGGTTTTTGATTCAGGTCAGTTTGACATGGCTAACGAACCCGATATTGGATATCCTTATTTATTTAATTATGTACCCGGTCAAGAATGGCGCACACAAAATAAAGTCTCTGAACTCATTAGCACCCATTTTAAAAATACCCCCGATGGATTGCCCGGAAATGATGATACCGGTACCATGTCTGCTTGGTTGATTTATAGTATGATGGGACTGTATCCCATTAGTCCAGCCGATGCTGTTTACGCAGTTACAACGCCCACTTTTGATAAGATCACTATTCAATTGGATAGTAGGTATTATGATCAATCGCAACTAGTGATTGAAAAAGAAGGTAAAGGAGTTATTAAACATCTTAAACTAGGTGAAGAAATTCAGAAAGGCTTTTTCGTAAATCACTCTGAGTTGGTCCAGTCAAATTGTTTAAAAATTAGTCTAGAATAGGACTGTATATTTAGTTCTTATTTATCTGACTTTCACTAAAACAGCCTATATCTATACATTTAAAAAACAGGTCTTTACGATTATTTATGGTTCTTGATTGACCCTGTTTTAATTACTTTATTTGTTAACCTAATAGTAACAAAAAATCAACATACACCTTATTTCAAGTGTTATTTGTCGAAAACATTGATTTATTGTCACTCATTTCTTTGATATTTATAAAATATTAACTAAACAAACAAATTATGATCCAAAATTTAAAGAAGCTATTGCTTCTGATTTGCGTATTTAGTGCTCACGCTATTTATGCACAAACTACAACGATTTCGGGAACAGTAACTGATTCTTCAGACAGTATGTCTCTTCCAGGTGTTAATGTATTAGAGAAAGGCACTTCAAACGGTGCGGTAACAGATTTTGATGGTAATTATACTATTGAAGTGTCTGATGAAAATGCTGTATTGCAGTTTTCTTTTATTGGTTATTCGGAACAAGAGATTTCTGTTTCTGGTCAAACTACTATAAATATTAGTCTTGAACAGAGTTCTGAAGGCTTAGACGAAGTAGTTATTACTGCTTTAGGTATTTCAAGAGAAAAAAAATCTTTAGGATATGCAGTAAGTGAAGTTTCTGGAGATGATGTAAACACAATCAAAGATAATAACCTTGCTAGTTCTTTAGCTGGTAAAGTCGCCGGTTTACAGATTTCTCAATCTGGATCCTTAGGTTCTGCGTCAAGAATTACGATAAGAGGTAATAATTCATTAGGTGGTAATTCTCAAGCTCTTATTGTGGTTGATGGAATGCCTATTAATGCTTCTTTACCTATTCAAGGAGATGGAGCAGGAAATGCAGGTAGTGCTGATAATGGAGGGAGTCCAAGTTATGAGCCAAGTATTTCTGGTGCTGGTATTTCTGATATTAATCCTGATGACGTTGAATCAATTACTGTTTTAAAAGGGCCAAGTGCAGCTGCACTTTATGGTTCTAGAGCTGGTAATGGGGTGATTTTAATTACAACAAAGAAAGGTTCACGTTCAAATAAATTAGGTGTGAGTTTAAAAACAAACATTTCTTTTGATAGTCCGATGCTTTTACCTGAGTACCAAAACCAGTATGGTCAGGGTTCTGGAGGAGCTGCGTATGCTACACCTAATTTCATTGATGGAAATTATACGTGGAGAGAATCTTCTTGGGGTGGTCTGTTAGACGGGTCTGAACAAGCTTATTACAACGGAACAAACAAGGCATATTCTGCTCAATCAAGTAATGTTGAAGATTTTTTCAGACAAGCAGAAAGAAAAATCACATCAATTTCTGTCGATAAGGGATCAGATATGGGGTCAATTCGATTTTCTTATACAAATAACTCTTCAGAGTCAATTATTGAGAATTCCGACTTAAGTAGTCATAACTTTAATTTAAGGGCAGTAGCTAATTTATCTGATAAACTAACTGTAGATTCTAAGGTAACTTATTTTACTCAGGATATAAAAAATAGAGCTTCAACAACAGGAGCTCAAGGTCTTTTAGCCTATGTTTATAATATGCCACGAAACGTAGCAACTGATGATATGCGAAATTACCAAATGGCTAACCCAGTATCAGTCGACGCAGGAGATTTTGACGTTATTCGTTATGCAGGTGGGAATACAGGAAATCCATTTTGGCAAATGAATAACGATGAAACTAGTGTTCGAAGAAATAGATTTTTAGGTTTTACTAAAATCAATTATGACTTTACAGATTGGTTGAGTGCTTTTGTTCGTATTGGTACTGATGTGACTAACATAAGAGATAATAAAATTTACAAACCAGGACATCACTTCATTGGTACTGGCTCTATGGAATTAGGTCAAAGTACATTTACCGAATTAAACTCTGAGTTCTTGGTAACTGCTAAACATGACTTGACAGACAAAATTAATATTGTTGCTAATGTAGGGGGTAATATGTCTAAAAGAACCTCAGAAGGTATGCTTGTTAGAGGGTCTGATTTTAAAATACCGACAGCCTCCTTTTTTAATAACTTAAATGTTGTTCAGGCTCCTGAAGAGTCTCCACTTTCTATTAAGAAAGTCAACTCTGTGTACGGCTCAATTAACTTAGCTTATGATAATTTTTTATACCTAGACGTATCTACTCGTAACGATTGGTCTTCAACTTTGAGTGAAGATAACAGATCTTATATGTATAATTCAGCAAGTATTTCTGCAGTATTGAATAAATTCATAGACCCTAATAAGGAGATTTTTAATTTAATCAAAGTACGTGGTAGTGTTGCTCAAGTAGGTAATGATACTGATCCATACCAGCTTAATCAAACCTATGCTGTCCCTGGTCAAGGATATTTAGGGCTCACAACTTTAACTTCTTCACCAATTCAGTTTAATCAAGACTTAAAACCTGAAAGTATAACTTCATCAGAATTTGGTTTAGAATTAGGCTTACTTAATAACAAATTAACGCTTGATTTATCTGTTTATAATATGTCTACTGAAGATTTAATATTCGACGTTCCTGTACCACCTGCAACAGGCTATTTATTCCAAAGAGATAATATTGGTAAAGTAACAAACAAAGGGCTTGAGATTGCACTTGGTGCTTCTCTTATAAATACCGATGATTTTTCTTGGAACACTTCTTTTTTCTATTCTAAAAACGAAAATAAGATTGAAGAGTTAATTGAAGGAGTTGAAAGCTTTAGTTACAATCAATCAACAGATGGTAATGTTTTTATTTCTGCAACTGAAGGTGGAAGCATTGGAGACATATATGGAACAGTTTGGACAGGTGAGGTCGACGCTAGTGGTATACCAACAGCATCTGCACCCGATGTGTTACTAGGCAATGCACAACCAGATTGGTTAGGAGGTTGGTCTAATACATTAACTTATAAAGACTTTTCAATGAGTTTTCAAATTGATGCAAGAATTGGAGGACAAATTTACTCACAAACTTCTGCCGATTTGGATAGAAACGGTGTGTCACAAAGAAGTCTACAATTCCGTGATTCAGGTGTGATTGTTTCTGGCCTTAATACAGGGACCGGCGTTGAAAACACTGTAAGCATATCAGCACAAGAATACTGGCAAGGAGATCCGGGTTCTTCATCTTCATTAGGAATGTCTAGTATTGCTGAAAACTATATTTACGATCAAGACAATATTAGAATGCGAGAACTATCAATCGGATACAATATCCCTGTCGGAAGCAAATTTGGATTACAGAGTGCTACAGTTCAATTGGTTGGTAGAAACTTATTTTTCTTAATGAATAAGGCAGATGATATAGACCCAGAGTCTATGTTAGGTACTTCTATTGGTGTTCAAGGTTTATCACATAATGCGATGCCTACTTTAAGAAGCATAGGATTGAATTTAAATTTAACTTTTTAATATAATACTTTATAACGATGAAAAATAAAATTTTAATATTATCATGTATTGTCTTTGCAACTGTGTTTTCTTGTACAGACGATTTCAACGAAATTAACCAACAACCAGATGCACTTTCTACATCTGATGTTAGTGCTAAGTTTTTCGTAACTACATTACAACAGCAATTTTTAAGACCTACAATGGTTCCTCTCTGGTTTGGAGATTTAATACACCCTGATGGGTTTTCTGGTCAAATATCAAATGGATATGCCAATTCAGATTGGACTGGTGATTTGGGATGGGTCTACAATAGTTTTTATACAGATTTAGGTGCTTGGGACTGGTATGCTGCTTATAATAGTACTTTAACTTCGTATATGAACCTTGTTAAAGAAGGTGGACCTTTAGAAAATAATCAATATTATGCGATTGGGCTTGTCATGAAAGGATTCTACTATACTCAATTTACTGAGACTCATGGAATGATTCCTTACTCTGAGGCATCTGATCCAAATATCGCATTGCCAAAATACGATGCACAAATCGACGTTTACAAAGGGGTTATTGCAGATTTAAATCAGGCTATTACCTTGATTGCAGATAATCAAAATACAGGCGAAGGAATTGAATTGTTGGGTGAAAATGATGTGATATTTAATGGAGATATGCAAAACTGGAAAAAACTAGCGAACAGCTTAAAGTTAAGAATTGCACTCAGAGCTCATGGCTCTCCTGGTGAAGACTTCTCTGCAAGTGTAGCCTCTGAAGCTGTTGCTTCTGGTGTGCTTGCTGATACCGATGCATTATTTGCAGCTTTTACTACAGAGACAAACATATGGGGAGGTTCTGCATCCTATGGAGATATTTGGCATAGTTTCACTGGCAGTCAATGGAAAGCTACTGAGGCGATGGTGAATATCTTGAAAAGTAATGATGATCCTAGATTAGGTGAGATTACCAAACCTAGTGTTGGTGGTATAATTACAATAATGAAGCCTGATTCAGATTCTGAAAATTTTTCTCTAATTGCTGAGCACTTAGAGTTTTTAGAAAACACGCTTAATGCATCTGGACTTGTTTTAGACACAGACTACACTTGGGATGAAACTGCAACTGATTTGACCATCACTATGCCAGATAACACTAATTATCTAGGTTTACCGTCACGATTAAGTGGAAAGATTAAAGATTACATGCACAAAGATTTATTTTCTGATCCATCTGATTGGGTAACGCAAAAGACTAATGAAGGTGGTCGAATTTTCCCTACAATTTTATTAACATCGGCTGATTCACATTTTATGATAGCAGAAGCAATTACTAAAGGGCTTGTGTCTGGAGACGCGAACTCGTACTACCAAATAGGTTTAGAAAAAGCGATGGTTTTATGGGAAACTTCTACTACATCAGATTTTTTAGCATCTGAAATGGGTTCACTAAATGGATCTTCGGAACAAAACCTTGAAAGGATTGCTACACAAAGATGGTTAACTAATTATACTAATGGATATGAATCTTGGGCAATTGTAAGAGATACAGGATATCCATCTGCGGCAATGGTAACATCAACAAATAATAATATTATTAGTTTTGCAGGTGAACTTAATGGAGAATATCCTCAAAGATTACGTTACGGAACAAGTGTTTACACTTCAAATGCTGCCAATGCCGAAGCTGCAGTATCAGCTCAAGGGCCAGATAAAATGGCAACAAGTTTATGGTTTGCTAATTAATTTTTTTTGTGAACACATAATTATTTTAAAAAAAA
>CAJIZJ010000028.1 GCA_905181825.1 uncultured Flavobacteriaceae bacterium | reverse complement strand
CAATTCAAGAATAACTAAAAGTAATTTAAATGGTTGGTATAGTAGTATTCAGGGATCTTTCAAACGAACTGGTGATACTGAAGCTTCAAATTATTTACTAAGTAACACTGGAGTTTTTGAACGAAATGCTTCAATAAAACTTGGTTTTAATAGATTTGATTATGGAATTGAAGCCTACTATTCTATATTTAAAAACCAGTTAGGGATTTTAAGAGCTTCTCACCTAGGTGGCGCCCAAGATCAAGTTCGTGCTATTTCAAGCCCAACTCCTTTAGTCATCAACGACTTTACCTATGATTTAAATGAACCAAGACAAGATGTAACTCACCATCTTGGTCGAATTATGGCATTCAAAGAATTAGGTAAGCACGGCAAATTAAGTTTTCAATATGATTATCAACAAAATAATAGACTTGAATACGATATAAGGAGAGGTGATGACAGAGACAAAGCTGCTTTAGATTTAGAACTTATTACTCATACTATCCAAACAAATTTCGAAAACAATAAATCAAATAAAATTCATATTAAATCAGGTATAATTGGTCGTTATCAAAAAAACTATCCGAATCCAAAGACTGGAATTCGCAGATTAATACCAGATTATACTAAATATGACCTAGGAGTTTATGCAATGATTGATACTGAAGTAAATGAATCCCTAATATTGGAAATTGGAGGGCGATTTGACTACACACACATGGATGTGTATAAATTTTATCGTAATTCATTTTGGGAATCCAGAAACTATGACGAGATTTTTCCTGAAATTGTAGTTGAGGAGTTTGGAACTCAAATTTTAACCCAACCCAAGTTAAATTTTTACAACAGTTCGGCAACTCTAGGAACTAGCTATTCCTTTAAAGATGACTACAAGCTATTATTCAACTACTCTTTGGCATCTCGGTCCCCAAACCCGTCTGAACTATTTAGCGAGGGCTTACACCATTCAGCGTCCAGAATAGAACTAGGAGATTTACGTTTTAGCTCTGAGATAGGTCATAAATTTGCAATAACACTTCAAAAAAATAACAAAAATTATAGCTTTTCCATTCAGCCTTACATAAATACTATTAATGATTTTATAGTGATTGAACCAGTAAATGTAACTGAAACGATAAGAGGTAATTTTCAAGTGTGGGAGTACAGACAAACCAATGCACAATTGATAGGGGTTGACATTGATGCCTCATACCCTATAAATGAAAAACTAAAGTTAAATCATCAATTTTCATTAGTTAAAGGATATGATCGAACTAGAGACGAACCGCTTATTAGTATGCCCCCTGCTAATTTTAAAAATGAAATTATTTATAAAAATTCAGAATACAATAACTTAAGAATTTCATTACAGAGTAATTATGTTTTTCGACAAAATGAATTTCCTAATAATAATTTTGAAGTTTATATTCCTCAAACAGAAACTTATGAACTTGTTGATTTTAGCACCCCACCAAATGCATACCATTTAATAAACTTTAGTTCTAGCATAGATTTTCAAACATCAAAAAAAACAATCCTAACGGCAGGACTAGAAATTAGCAACATACTAAATACATCATACCGAAATTACCTTAGTCGACTTAGATTATACGCAGATGACTTAGGCAGAAACTATTTATTAACCTTAAAACTCAATTATTAATTTTTAAATTTTAAACAAATGAAAACAGTAAAATTTTTATCAACAACAATTTTTGCAACTGCATTAATTTTTTCATGTTCAAGTGATGACGACTCAACACCTGAACCAGTATTAGAAGAAGAAGTGATTACTACTATGACAATTACTCTTGAGGCGGATGGACAGGCCGATGTGATATTACAAACTCAGGATTTGGACGGAGATGGACCTGATCTTCCAGTAGTAACAGTTTCTGGAAATTTATCTTCAAATACTAATTATTCAGGATCTATTACACTGTTGAATGAGACAGAAGATCCAGCTGAAAACATGACAGAAGAAATTGAAGAAGAAGATTTAGCACATCAATTTTTCTACTCAGTTGGAAGTGGTCTAGACGCTGAAACTGATTATAATGATGCTGATTCTGAAGGAAATCCACTAGGTCTAGACTTTGTATTATCTACTTATTCTGCAAGTTCAGGTTCAATCACGTTTACACTACGTCACGAACCTAATAAGCCAAATATGGGCTTAGAAGATGCAGGTGGAGAAACAGACATTGAAGCTACTTTTGAATTATCAATACAATAAATTTGAATTAGTCACAATTCAATTTATTTGGTAAGAAATAACAAAAGGATATTAAACTTAAGTCCTTAGGTCTATTTCTCTAAAGCCAAAGTAAAACCCACAACTTTAAATATTGTGGGTTTTTATTTGACTTAAATTTGCTAAATTTACAACAATATAAATATGGTATCAAATAAGGAACATTATTAGCATACAAGAAGCACAGGTTGCCTGGACCTGTTAATCTGACACAAAAGACAACAAAACTCGTGGGTTTCTCTTAAAGAAAACTGCAGAAAAAGGATTCAAAGACTGATTGCATTTATAATTAGAAATAAATAATAATAAACAAATTTACTTATATGAAAGTAGTATCTATTATTCTTGGTATCATAGCCGTCGCTTTTATTGCTGTACAGATTTTTGCTTTAAAAAGCCAAAAAAATATTGAAACGTATTCTTATGTTGTAAATAAAAAATATGACCAATTTGAAATCCGTCATTATGAAGCCACCCTATTCAGTTCGGTCAAACTCTCTGGGACTACATACAAGGAAAATTCAAGTGAGGGGTTTTCTGTTTTAGCAGGTTATATTTTTGGAAACAATGAACGAAAGGAAAAAATAGCAATGACCTCTCCAGTTGCCATGACACTAAAGGACACTTCAACAATGCTATTTATGGTTCCAAAGAAATTTAATAAAGAAACTTTACCACAGCCTAACGAGTCAAAAATTAAATTTCAAAAAGAACCGGCAAAAACGGTTGCAGCCATACAATTTAAAGGATGGGCTAACGATAAGAAAATTGAAAAATATAAACAAAAATTAATTGCTGCCTTAGATAAACAGGGAATCAATCATACAAACCGATTTTACTTTTTAGGGTACAATGCCCCATATGAAGTATTTAATCGTAAAAATGAAGTGATTGTAGAATTACAAAAAGCTGATCTTGATTAGATGATATCAGCACGAATGGGGGTTGATCTAAAACTCTACATCTGGTATGGGACTCCCATGCGGATCGGTATCTCGATTATCTAACATTTTTTTTACTTTTCTAAAAAAGGCTGGACTTTGAATATGCTCAATTTCTTCTGCAATATCATGAACATTTTCAGACTCAAACCCCATGACTTCAACTAAAAAAAGCTCAATTAAACGATGCTTGGCTACTATGGTACGAGCGAGTTCTCGACCCTCTGAAGTAAACTCTATAGCCTTATAAGGCGCTGAGTTTAATAAATGCATAGCCACCAACTTTTTTACCATATTAGAAACAGAAGATTTAGAAACGCCTAACACTTTAGATAGACTAGAAACGGACACCAGAACATTTGCCGATTCAAATCTATATATTTCCTTTAAATAATGTTCTTTTTCTTTAGTATTCCTCATTAGTTTTGCAGTAGTGAACTATTTTTATTAGTTTTGCGGTGGTGAACTATTTTATTTAAACTACCCAAAATTACAAAAATGAACATAAAAAAACCTTTTAATTTTATCATAATTATACTTTTGATGAAATTAAGTTTTGCGCAAACCATAAAGGGCGTTATTAAAGACTCTGAGAACAATCTGCTTTTTGGAGCTACGGTTTATAATAGCTCTAATTCAAAAAGTGTGGTTGCGAATGAAATGGGTGCGTTTTTCATAGACTCTGACAAAGGTAAAAACAAGCTATTCTTTTCTTATGTCGGATATACTTCAAAAATAATAACGTTTGAATCAATTGGAGAACCCATTAATACGGGATCGATCGTTTTGGAAAATGACCGCTTGGAAGAAATTGTAATTTCTGGTACTCTGAAGCAAGTATCTAAACTTAAAAGTGCGGTTCCTATTGAGCTTTATACAGCTGAGTTTTTTAAAGCAACTCCAAAAGCAAGTTTCTTTGAGGCTATTGAAGGTATTAATGGCGTTCGTCCGCAGCTAAACTGCAACATATGTAATACAGGAGATATTCACATAAACGGACAGGAAGGCGCCAATACAATGGTATTAATTGACGGTCTTCCATTGGTTAGTGGCTTATCAACTGTGTATGGTCTTTCAGGGATCCCACAATCACTCATCAAACAAGTGGAAGTGATAAAAGGGCCTGCTTCTACCCTCTATGGATCTGAAGCAATTGGAGGGGTTATTAATTTAATCACTAAACGTCCAGAATCTGTTAAGCCGTTTAATATTGAAACTTTTATGAGCTCATGGGGTGAATTAAATATTGATATTGGGGCTAAATACAAACTAAAAAACAGTGAAGGTTTAATAGGAATAAATTATTTTAATTATTCCAATCCAATTGATAATAATGGTGACGGGTTTACCGATTTAACACTGCAACACAGAATTTCAATTTTCAATAAAATAAACACCAAAAATAACAGTCTGGCGATTCGTTATTTTTATGAGGACCGATGGGGCGGTGAAATGAACTGGAATTCGGATTTTAGAGGTGGTAATCAGGTTTATGGCGAAAGTATTTACACAAGCAGAGTCGAAGTCTTTGGAAAGTACGATGTTTCAAAAAATTTATTTTTACAATACAGCTTAAATAATCACGACCAAAATTCGGTCTACGGAACTACTTCTTATAATGCCATACAAACCATCGGGTTTGTACAAGGAGTATTTACAAAACAAATACAAAAGCATGACTTGTTATTTGGAGCAACATATAGGTATACACTTTATGATGACAATACCCCTGCTACATTAGAAAAAGATAAAACATCCCTGCCAGGACTCTTTATTCAAGACCAATGGAAACTAAGTAAATCCAAAACATTACTATCTGGAATCCGGTATGATAAGAACTCCATTTACGGAGATATTTGGACGCCTAGACTAAACTTTAAATGGGCCAGTAAAGATGAAAGTTCCATTCTACGACTTGGGTTTGGAACAGGCTACAGAGTAGTCAATGTGTTTACAGAAGACCATGCAGCACTTACTGGTGCAAGAGAAGTCATTTTTACGGAGGCTATTCTACCAGAAAAATCATGGAACACAACTATTAATTGGAATAAAAAAATTTACACCAAATACGGCGCTATTTATGACTTTGATTTTAGCGTTTTTACAACTGAGTTTTCAAACAGAATTCTTCCAGATTACGAAACCAATCCAAACCAAATTATTTACAGTAATTTGGACGGGAAATCAATCACTCAAGGGGTAACCGTTAACGTAAATAGCCTATTTGCAAATGGACTTAAAGTCAATATAGGTGCCACGTTTATTGATTCAAAAATCATTAATAATAATCAAACTGAATATCCATTTCTCACAGAAAAATTTTCAGGAAACTACAAACTAAGTTATACGTTCTACTCTCCTAAAATTACAGTTGATATTTCTGGGACAGTCATTGGCCCTATGAAACTCCCTCTTCTAGGAGACTTAGACACAAGAGCCCCGTACAGTCCAGTTATTAACATCATTAACCTACAGGGAACCTATGGAATTAAAACCATTGAAATATTTGCCGGAATAAAAAATATTTTAGATTTCAAACCTGCTTCTAACAGTATTGCACGTGCTTATGACCCCTTTGACTCTGGGGTTGAATTTGGGAGCAATGGGCAAGTTATAGCTACACCAAATAACCCTAATGCACTGTCATTTGACCCTAGTTATGTTTACTACTCAAACCAAGGAATTAATGGGTTTTTAGGAATTAGGTATCATATTAAATAAAGCGGTAAACTGATCATTAGTTTTTAATGATTTTCTTAAATAATAACTCGTTATCGGTTTGAATTTGTAATAGATAGAACCCATTTGCAAAAGCACTTAAATCCAATTCAACCTGTCTGTTTTCAAAAGAATAGGTTCTGAAAAGTTTTCCGTTTATACTGTAGAGTTTAATACTTAAAATGTTGCTAGAGGTGGTTTTAATTTTCAATACATCCGAAACTGGGTTTGGATAAAGACTAACAAAAGAATCAAAAGTACTACTTCCAACAGCTAAGTTTTCTGATATATCATTACGCGCTATCCAACTGCTGGCCAAATTATTGTCTAAATCTAAACCAACAAGTTTAAGGAACGAACCTTCCCCATCAGCCGCTTCTGGCCATGGCAATGCATCGTTATAAGTCACCTCATCAATAATATTCCCATAGGCATCTCTCAAAATCAAATCTTCTCCATCATTGGACAGGCTTCTTGAAAATTCATCAAAAGGTTCAAATCCATAGCGTTCATTAAAAGAATCACTGTCGTTTGCTAAGTAAAGTACACTTTCAGCGGAAAGAGATAACTCCTGAGGGAATTGATAGGTAAGCCCTAGACCACCAAAATAAATACCCGTCAAATCAATCATAGATGAACTGTTGTTTGTGATTTCAATAAATTCAAAATCGCTTGAATCTAAGTCGACCTCTACCAATGGATTATAATTTATTTTAGAAATCACTAATGCAGGTGTTGTAATCGTATCACATAAACTAGTATCTGTTAATTGATTTGATATCCATTGAATCCGCTCAGAAATAAACTCTTTCATCTCAATTATATTTTCATTAAAATCACCAGTGGTCCCCGAAACGATTTCTTGTCGAGCTGCAGCCTCCGAAATAAGGGTTTGGGTTGCATCGATAAGGCTAAAAATTTCAGTTGAGTTTAATGGCATTCCTGGCGCGGTCAGTTCTTGCCAACGCTTGGTTAAGTAGCAATTAAATACGGGGTCATCAAATAAGTCTTTCCAAAACTTAGGCCCCATATTTCCTTGGTCATCAAACTGCCAAATATCCGTGTGACTTCTATCATACCCCCATTGAAATAAATCATTCCCAAATGTTAAATTAAAATCCCAAATGGGCCCTGCTCTCAGCTTCCCATTCCGATCTTTATGAAAAAACGTACTAAACTCATAACCATCTGCATTAGAGGAGAGTTCGTTTAGTATCATAAAATCGACAAATGAAGGGATGTCAATTACTGACGGGTAGCCTTGTGTAATCGTACTATTACTTGGTGACGCAACATAAGCCTGGAGAGTTTCAAATTCATTTCTTATGTAAGTGTCTTGTTCTGGCATTACGGTTGTAGGCTTGGGATGCTCGTGTACAAAATTGCTTTCCCAACCCCCATAATTTGGCATTGACCAAGCTTGGGTATCTGAGCCTTCAATCTTATCTGTTTTTGTAATATACCCCCCAGTAAGTTTAGGAAGTGTTAAATCTACGTCTTTAATTTTTTTAATATCAATTCGACTGTCGTCTGCTTTTAACTTTTCTTGTAACACATATATACCTTGAAAACTCCCATTAAGGACCACTTCACAATAACGACCTCTTGAGGCATAATTATTGGTTAAATTTGCAAGCCTATAACTCAAAAAATCTCTCATAAAAGAAGGATCATAGGCCAAGCCACTCAAAATCCAATCATTTTCTGTTGGCATATCTAAAAAAGGTACATTTATTTTATCACCCAAATCATCATAAGGAGTAAAGGCATATTGTTTTTTGTCCAACAAACTAGAAGACGATCCACGGTATTCAATTTTTATAGGGCCGTTATAGCTAAGAGCTGTAGGATCGCTGTCATCAGTAAGATAGTTTCGCTGTCCATTATCTCTATAAATTATTTTCATGGTCGCGTCAATCTTCGGATCATTAGGGATTTCTTGACCTTGAGCTGTTTCAATAAGAACGATTGGTAAATTAGACGATTCAAAATCAACCTCAGTAGGAATATCAGGAACAACAAACCACGATGGAGGTGTTTGGTAATTTGTAGATGTATTATTTATTGCTAATGATAAAACGGGTAGTGCGGTTAGATCAGAAGAATTGAACGATTGGTTATGTACCTGAACCGCTAGTACATTTATACCTGTATTGAGAAGTGCAGGATCTGCTGCAAAGCGCTCGGGAGCATAGCCTTGTGGAAGTAATGCTTCATGATACCCATCACTAGACTGATTGAAACTAGGAACAGATCCTGAAATTAAGTTTCTAGCTATTTCTTGTCCATTTAAATACGCTACAAAACCATCATCATAATCTAAATCAAGTATAATCGACTCAATATCAGAGGCATTAGTTATCGTAAATATTTTTCGAATGTAAATAGACATAGTGCTTGAAACTATCGTAGCATCATCACCATCTCCATATCCAAACCCTGAATTCCCCGTATTCCAACTTGATGAGTTAAATCCTAATTGGTTCCAGTTAGAACTAGGTTGTGACGTAGGCACAAGATAATCCCATTGATCGCCGGGCAACACGACACTTTCCCAATGGTCAATTTGAGCCGTTAGGCAAAATGAATAAAGCAGACACAATAAATATAGATAACGCATGAGTAGTTATTTTTTAATATTTATGTAAAAATATACAATAAAACTGAGCTAATCTAAAACTCAAAACAACTAGCAAATCAATACTATTTTAGGACTTTAAAATTGTAAGTCTATTTACATATTGTACAGCTATTGAAGCAAACAGCACTTATTGAACTGGTTGTTGATTCGATTTGTAAGACTCTATTTGTATAAATATCTGTTGTTTTAGTACAGCTTGTTCCAGGCTTAAAAACTTCTTCCTTACCATCAACTGAGAATTTATATTCCATTTCTCCTGGAGTCACTAAGATTTCAGTTGTGTATACTCCATCATTATCCTCATCTGTCATAAAATCACAGCTGTTACACCAGTCATTAAATGTCCCTAATATAGATACCGATTCAAATTTGTCTTTGGCATTTGATAAATCTACAGACACAACAACATTAACAGGCTCAACCAAGCTATGGTTGAAAACTTTGAGATACTGTACCTTTCCGCCATCAATAAGTACATTAATATGGTTATCTTCAAATGAGGTTACCTCGTTACGGCTGGATTTTAATGTATGACCAGTTATAATCCAATCTCCACTCATTAGCTCGCCTTCAGCATTAATAAACTTTATTGGCATTCCCCAGCTTTGCTGAATTTGAATATCATTTGTTTCTAAAAACCAACTCTCAAGAGAAAGCTTTAAATTTTCTTTACCTTCAATAATAGATTTACCTCCAGGCAGTTCAAGTTTAATATTATCCCCTGCTAGTAACATAATTCCTTCGATATTTTTTTCTTCGTGTAGCTTACACCACTCTAACCAAACAGTTACACTTTCTTGATTTCCTAAAACAAAGGCTTGGTTTAAATCCCCTGCGAAACCTACCGCATCCATTCTGTCTTGAGCATTTATGTTAGAAAAATTAGCTAAAATAATTGTGATTACTAATCGTTTTAATGTTTTCATTATTTTTATTTTAATTAAGTTTAAATTAGTTGTGAAGTAAAAGTAATAAAAAAATTGAGTTATTTACAACATAATCAACGGAGAATTTAAGGGAAATAGGAAGAACAAGCTAGATTAATATGTTTTTGGTGAAATATTAAAAAACTCTGCAAAAAATAAATAGCTATCATTTAATACATTAAAACTACATTAAATACATTAAAACTATCAATTAATACGTTAATTATTAGATTTTTACTTATTTTAGTGACTTAATAGTTTATTATTGGCATCATTAAATCCATATACAGACCTCTTAGGGTCTCGAAAAGCAAAACATCTTTTAAGGAGAGCTTGCTTTAGTTACTCAAAAATCACTCTTGACTATTTTGCAACCCTAACACCCCAACAGGCCGTTAGTGAATTATCAAATGAGCCTATCCTATTTTGGGAACATCCCTATGATACTATTGTCAACTCAAATACTGGTGTCCCTGATGCGTTTTGGATGCATACTACCAATACAACTCCCGCAGACTTTTCTGTTGGACAATTTCGAAAAAAAGCAATTATTTCAGGATGGTGGTGGTATAATGCACAGAAACAAAACAGTTTAAAACATAAACTCGTTTTTTTTCTTCACAGCTGTTTTACACTTTCTAAAGATGATGGAGTTGCTAAATCTTCTTACTTCTACGACTATTTGAGATTACTAGATTTCTATGCTTTTGGTAACATAAAAACTCTTGCAAAGAAAATAACTTTTGACAATTCAATCTTGTACTATCTTGACAACAATACCAATAATAAAAACAATCCTAATGAAAATTACTCACGTGAATTTTTAGAACTTTTCACTATTTTAAAAGGGGAACAAATTGGAGAAGGAGATTATACAACCTACAAGGAAAGTGATATTCAAAATGCTGCAAAAGTATTTTCTGGAATAAAAACCAAGCCGCTCAGGGACACCCTTGATCCAGACACAGGAATTCCAATGGGCTATGTAAATACTGGA
Source organism: uncultured Flavobacteriaceae bacterium (assembly GCA_905181825.1). GTDB lineage: Bacteria > Bacteroidota > Bacteroidia > Flavobacteriales > Flavobacteriaceae > Hel1-33-131. The sequence goes on along the minus strand of CAJIZJ010000028.1, from coordinate 39,674 downwards.
CAACATGATACTACAGATAAAATATTCTCCTCGGCTTTTAACAACCAAACCATTTCAGGTCAATCCACTCAGCAAGGCGTTATTCAAGAAGTAAATGACTTTGTGGAAATGATTTTCTCACAACAAGCAACAGCGAAATCATACTGTAGAAAACTATACCGATTTTATGTGAAAAGTGAATGGAGTCAAGAAGTAGAAGACGATATCATAACTCCTCTATCCAGTCAACTTATTGCCAATAACTTCAATTTACATGAGGTTCTAGAAACCCTATTGATGTCTCAACATTTTTATGATGAAGACAGCAGTGATAATACAGATGAAATTATTGGTAGCGTTGTAAAGAGTCCGCTTCAACTTATTAGTGAAACACTTCAACTGCTAGACATTAGCCTTCCAAACCCAGAGGCCAGTGCTACTAATCCCCCAGGATCATTTAGTAATGATCAAATTTATTTTCATAAGTTTTATTACAATTTTAGTTATTTAGGCTTTTTTGCAAGCACTGGAATCAATCCGTTTTCACCAGAAACGGTGGCAGGCTATCCAGCAATGTACCAAACGCCTAGTTTTGATCGTAATTGGTTTTCTTCAAACACCGTTATAGGACGTTATAAATTAATTGAATGTTTGATTACTGGAAGGAATAACATTCTTAACAACAATATGAACATAAGGGTGCAATTTAACAGCGTTGACTATGTAGAAAACTCTGGTAATTTCTCTACTGCTACTGCTACAGATGCAACAACTTTAGTTACAGAGATCGCTGAATTACTCTATTGTGAATCAATTGATAGCACTAGAATCACTTATTTTGTTTCTATTCTCACTGACGGTCTCGAAGCATACTATTGGAATACCGCATGGAACGAATACCTGCAAACAGGCAATACCGTTCAGGTTAAAATACGACTAGATGCCCTATTTACAGCAATGATTAACGCAGCTGAATTTCAATTAATGTAACATTTGATATATGAAAAGACGTCAATTTATAAAACTTACTACCACGGCCTCTGCCGCAAGCATGTTGCCATTTGAAGTTCAGGCTTCAATGAAATTGGTCAACTCGTTTTATAATTGTGATGTCTCCAACAGAAAATTGATTTTGGTGGAATTAAACGGGGGAAATGACGGTTTAAATACAGTCATTCCTATCAGTGCCTATACAGACTATCAAACACTAAGACCAAACATTCATATCCCCGCCTCTGTATTTCTTCCGTTAAACGCTATTGATTCTTCCCTTGCAGGAACAAATCAAGACATTGCACTACATCCAGAACTAACAGGGTTTTATAATTTATATGCGCAAGATCAACTGCGCATCATTCAATCTGTTGGATATCCTTCACAAAATAAAAGTCACTTTGCATCTCAAGATATCTATGCTACCGGAAATGATGGTAACAATTGGGACAACGGGGATCAGAGTGGTTGGATTGGACGTTTCATGGAACAAAACTATGCGGATAGTATTCCAACAACTTACCCTTTAGGTATACAAGTAGGATCAAAAACAACCTCTTTGGGATTTCATGGAGAAATTGAACATGGTCTTTCTTTGAATCTAAGTGGTCAAGATTCTGAAAACTTCTATTCTATACTTAGTGGACTTGGAGGTGACGCGCCTACTAACATCCCTAACTCTGATTATGGTACAGAACTACAATACATCATTGATACCGATATATTGTCTAACCAATATTCACAGGTCATATCTAATGCATTTAATAATGGGGCAAATAGTACTGGAGCTAATTACCCAGATACTAATTTAGCAGATCAGTTAAAAACAGTGGCTCGGTTGATTAGAGGCGGCATTGAAACCAAGGTTTTTATGGTAAAGCTTGGAGGATTTGATACGCATAATAATCAAAATCAGGCGAGTGGAGATATTCAAGGAAAACATAGTGAATTAATGACTGAGCTGTCAGGAGCCATTGAGTCTTTTATGAGCGACTTAAATGCTGATAACTTAGCAGATGATGTGTTAGGAGTCACCTTTTCAGAATTTGGCAGAAAGGCAAAAGAAAATGGAAGCTTAGGAACAGATCATGGTGAAGTAGCACCCATGTTTGCTTTTGGAAAACCCGTTAAAAGTGGTGTGTCTGGTATTAATGTAGATCTTGCAGAAGCAGTTGAAACTAATAATTACCAAGTACAAACAGTTCAACATGATTACCGGGAAACGTTTGCAACAATTATGCAGGATTTTTTAGGAGCGACTAGCAGTGTAATTGATTCTACATTTATTGATAACATATCCAATGAAAGTTTTGTGACTTCTAAAATAACGGATTTAATTAAAGCTGATTATTCCGTTCCCGAAGACTGTTATACAGAGAGCTTATCGATTCCAGAATCAAATCTAGACAATTGGTCAGTATTTCCAAATCCATTTAAAACATCGTTTTTTATCCTCTCAGAAAACCATGAACTCGAAACACACTTTGAACTGCGGAATCAACTATCGCAGCGCGTACTGAAGGGTGTTTTGAAATTCCATAACGGAAAAGCAGCCATAAACGCCCCGCAATTACAAAATGGAATGTATTTTCTTACCCTCAAAAATTCACTAGAGACCAGCAGTCATAAACTAGTGAAATACTAATTGTTTGATTTTCTCTATTTTAATTACAAAATGGATATTTTTCTTTAATTTCATTTAACGACAAATTATGGATACTCCCTAAATGAGTATGCGGAATACGGCTATCTGATTTGTAAGTTCCCGCTTGCACTTGAGCCCCTATAGTTTGATAGGCCTCTCTAAAAGACCTCCCCTGAATTACTAAGGAATTGATGCTGTCTACAGTAAATAAATAGTGGTATTTAGGATCCTTCAAATCAATTTTTTTAACTTGAATTTGCTGAATAGAATAATTAAAAATATCTAAAATAGCTTCTAATTCTTCAAAGCCCTTAATCATATTTTCTTTTAATAATTGAAAATCCCGATGGTATCCACTCGGTAAATTATTGGTAATCAAAAGCATCTCAGCTTCTAAACTTTGAAGCTTATTACACTTACCACGAATCAGTTCAAAAACATCTGGATTTTTTTTGTGGGGCATGATACTACTCCCAGTCGTAAGAGTTTCAGGAAAGCCGATAAAATCAAAGTTTTGACTCATGTACAAGCAAATATCCATGGCCATTTTCCCTAGGGTATGGGCCAAATTACCTAGACCAGACGCAATAATACGCTCGTTTTTTCCACGGCTCATTTGAGCAGCCACTACATTGTATTTTAAGGTCTCAAATCCAAGTATTTTGGTCGTATATGCTCTATCAATTGGAAATGAACTTCCATACCCAGCCGCAGAACCCAAAGGATTTTGATCCACTACTTTTTGAGCCGCCTGAAGTACATATACGTCGTCTATAAGAGATTCTGCATAAGCAGAAAACCACAAACCAAAAGACGAGGGCATAGCTACTTGTAAATGGGTATAGCCTGGTAGTAAAGCCGTTTTATGCGTTTCTGCTAAGTCAATTAAAGTGTTGAACAGTACTTTAGTCTTGCCTTGTATGGTCTTCAAATTAGCCTTGTAATACAATTGCAAAGCCACTAAAACCTGATCATTCCTTGAACGAGCTGTATGTATTTTTTTACCCGTGTCCCCTAAGGCTTTGGTCAGTTCATATTCTAATTTAGAGTGTATATCTTCAAACTGTGCATCAATAACAAAAGTGCCTTTACTAAGCTGTGACTGAAGCGTTTCAAATACCCCTTCAACCCCTTTAAGTTCTAACGGATTTAAAAGCCCTATTTCTTCCAACATTTGCGCGTGCGCAAGCGAAGCTTGAATATCATAAGCGGCAATCTTAAGGTCGATTTCCCGGTCGTTACCAACAGTAAATTTTTCAATAAATTCATCAATTGAAAATCCTTTATCCCAAAGTTTCATAGCTATAATATTTTAGTTAATAATTGAATATATAATGCAATGCCTTCTTCTATTTCACTGATATAAATGAACTCATCAGCAGTATGTGAACGTGTACTATCACCAGGACCTAATTTTAAGGAAGGGCAACTTAAAACAGATTGATCAGATAGCGTTGGCGACCCATAGGTTTCACGTCCTATTTCAATACCTGCTTGAACAAGCGGATGCTCAAGAGGGATAAAAGACGAATTAAGCCGTAGACTTCTTGGAATAATGGAATCGCAGGGGGCTGATTTTTGCAAAATATCAGCAATATCTAAATTGCTATATTGGTCATTAACACGAACATCAACAACCAAACTAACCCCAGCAGGAATCGCATTGTGTTGCTTTCCAGCATTGATTTGCGTGACTGTCAATTTTACAGGTCCTAATGAGTCTGATATTTTTTTAAACTCAAAATCCTTAAACCATTCCAGAACTTTGATTGAATTATAAATAGCATTATCTGTATTAGGGTGAGCGGCATGCCCAGGTGTTCCTTTTACAACTGCGTCAAAGACCACCAATCCCTTTTCCGTAACCGCCAATTGCATGAGCGTAGGTTCTCCTACAATCGCAACATCTATTTTTGGAATAATCGGTAGCATGCTATTTAATCCCGCATTACCACTACTCTCTTCTTCCGCAGAGGCTACAACCACTAAATTATAATTAAGATCTTTTTGTGCATAAAAATGCGTAAATGTAGCCATTAAAGACACTAAACAACCACCGGCATCATTACTTCCCAATCCATAAAGTTTGCCTGCTTCGACAATTGCTTTAAAGGGGTCTTTGGTGTAGCCATTATTGGGTTTGACGGTGTCGTGGTGGGAATTTAATAATAGGGATGGTTTTGATACATCAAAAAATTTATTAACTGCCCAGATGTTGTTTTGGTTGCGTTTAAACGGGATGTCATTAACGTTGAACCACTCTTCAATACGTTTCGCAGTGTGCTGTTCTTCAGATGAGAACGAAGGAATTTCAATCAGATCTTTTAATAATTGAATAGCGGCTTCGGATAGGTTTTCTAAATTCATTTTATAGTGAGTGTTGTGAAAATTGATTCTGAATTAAGCAACATTTCTGGAGTTCCAATACAAACTTTAGAAACATTTTGTTCTAACGCATGGAAGCAATTATTTAATTTCGGTAACATTCCAGAGAATATTAATTGGGTCTCTAATAATTTTTTATAAGACGATTTAGTGATCGTTTGAATCACAGAATTATCGTCGTTAATATCTTTTAAAACCCCCTTTTTCTCAAAACAGTAATAGAGTTCGACTTGGTATTGATTAGCAAATGCAATTGCTAATTCGGAAGCTATTGTGTCGGCATTGGTATTTAAAAGCTGGCCCTTATTGTCATGTGTTATGGCACAAAAAACAGGGCAAATGCTCTGTTTTAGCAGCAAATGTAAAGTTGAAGTTTCGACGTTTTTAACATCCCCAACAAAGCCATAATCTATGGATGATACTGGTCGTTTTTCTGCACTAATAGTATTACCATCCGCACCAGTAAACCCAATAGCATTACATTTTAATGCTTGCAGCTGCGCCACCAGTCTTTTATTAATTTTACCTGCATACACCATAGTAATGAGTTCTAGAGTTACAGCATCTGTAACACGTCTTCCTTCAATCATTTTCACTTTAAGCCCCGTTTGTTCAGCCAAGGCAGTCGCTGATTTACCACCCCCATGAACAAGAATCTTGGGCCCCTGAACTGTGGATACCGTTCTGAGAAATGACTTGAGAGCCATTGGATCATCAATAACATTCCCTCCTATTTTAATAATCTTAAGTGTTTTCTTTTTATCCATTTTCCAGAATTTTTTTCAACACTAGCTGTGCCGCATAAGTTCTATTATTTGACTGCATGATCACTGCAGATTGCTCACTATCTAAGACAGCATCTTCTACTACTACATTCCGTCTCACAGGCAAGCAATGCATGAAAATAGCGGACCCTAGCTTCTGTTTGGTCATCATCCAACTAGCATCTTGAGAAGTGACCTCTCCATATGCCTGATAATTACTCCAGTTTTTAACATATACAAAGTCAGCGGATTCTAGTGCTTTGTCTTGTAAATAGCTTACTGGAGTTTCTTTTACAATGTTGGGATCTAAATCATAACCTTGGGGGTGTACGATACTAAAATTAACGTCACTAGCTTGCATCATTTCAATGAATGAATTAGCCACTGCATGTGGCAATGCTTTAGGATGGGGCGCCCAAGATAAGACGACCTTAGGCGTTTTCTTTGTTTTTAATTCTTCAATCGTAATCGCATCTGCTAATGCTTGAAGCGGATGGCCTGTGGCACTTTCCATGTTTACAACTGGAACCGTCGCATATTTAACAAAACTAGTTAGAATCCATTCAGACTGATCCTTTTCCTTATTTTTCAAAGAAGGAAATGCTCTCACTGCTAAAATATCAGCATATTGAGAAATCACTTGCGCCGCTTCTTTAACGTGTTCAGAACTCTCTAAGTTCATAACAACCCCAGCTTCAAATTCTAATTGCCAAGAATCAGTAACATTTAATACAATAACCTCCATCCCTAAGTGCTTAGCAGCTTTCTCGGTACTTAAACGAGTTCGAAGACTGGCATTAAAAAACAACATGACTAAAGTTTTTTGAGCGCCTAAATATTTATACTTGTAAGGATCTGATTTTAACGCCATAGCTTCCTGAATTGCAGTTTCAATTGACGTAAGGTCGTTAAGAGTTAAATAGTGTTTCATAATTCTTTAGATAAAGCATTAAAAAATGTATCGATATGTTCCGTTTGAATTGTTAATGGTGGTAAAATCCGAATCAGATTGGGGTTCTTGGAGCTTCCTGTAAATAAAAAATGGTCAAAAAGAAGTTTTTTACGAAGTTCAGCTACCGGAAAATTAAACTCTAAACCCAACATTAAACCACGACCTTTAAGTTGTTTTAACTGAGAGATTGTCTTGGCTTTTTTAATAAAGTAAGCAGACATCTCTTTGGCGTTTTGCATTAATTTCTCTGATTCTAAAACATCTAAAACTGCTAGAGTGGCAGTACTAGCCAAGTGGTTCCCTCCAAAAGTGGTTCCCAATAATCCATAAGCCGCTTTTATTGAAGGATGAATAAGAATTCCTCCCACAGGAAAGCCATTCCCCATTCCCTTGGCCATTGAAATAATGTGAGGAGTAATTCCGTGTTTTTGGAATGCAAAAAAGTCTCCAGTTCGTCCAAAACCTGATTGAACCTCATCAGCAATTAAAATAGTATTGTACTTATTACATAACAATTCTAAGCCTTGATAAAACTCTGTAGTACTTTCATCCAAGCCACCAACCCCTTGAATACACTCAATAATAATGGCACAAACAGGTTCTGATTTTAAAGTCTCTTCAACCAGTTCTAAATTCCCTAGAGGAAAGAAGCGTACTTGTTGTTGGGCATTTAATGGCGCGATAATTTTTTTATTATCCGTCGCAGCCACACAAGCTGAAGTACGCCCATGAAAAGAATTGTCAAATGCTATCACAGTTGCTTTGTCGGTATGAAACGAAGCTAACTTTAAAGCATTTTCATTGGCCTCTGCTCCTGAGCTACACATAAACAAGTTATAACCGGCACAGCCAGAAAGCTGTTCAAGACGGTCTGCTAAGCGCTTTTGAATTGGATTCTGAACGGCGTTGCTATAAAACCCAATCTTGTGAAGTTGATCCGTTAATGCATTTACATAAACAGGATGTGAATGCCCTATTGAAATCACCGCATGACCACCATACAAATCCAAATATTGTGTTCCAGTATCATCATATAAAAAAACACCGTCGGCTTTTACGGGTGTTACGTCAAAAAGTGGATACACATCAAATAAACTCATAATTAGTGGGCTTTAATACTATTAATTTTTTCAAAGGAAGCGACCATACCCTGAATAAGAGAAGAACTCAATCCTTTGTGTTCCATTTCGTTAAGTCCTTCGATAGTACAGCCATTTGGAGTAGTCACTCTATCAATTTCTTGTTCTGGATGATTTCCTGAAGTGATTAACAAATTAGCCGCACCTTCACAAGTAAACATGGCTAGGTTTTGAGCTTCTTTGGCATCAAAACCTAGCTGAATTGCAGCTTGTGTAGTGGCACGAATTAAACGCATCCAAAAAGCAATTCCACTAGCACACACAACCGTAGCAGCTTGCATTTGCTGTTCTGGAATGGCTATGGTAGTTCCCAAACGGTTAAAGATTGCTTCAGCAATAGCTAGGCGTTGAGCCCCAATCTTATTACTGCAAAGGCACGTCATAGATTTCCCCACTGCAATAGCCGTATTGGGCATGGCCCGAATGATAAATTGGTGAGCTCCTACAAGACTTTCTATTCTGGAAATTGAAAACCCTGTTATGGTTGATATTAAAACATGCTTTTCTGTTAAAAACAAGTTGATCTCATTTAGTATATTCTCTAAATGAGCCGGCTGAACAGCCAAAATAATAATATCAGACTTTTGAACGGCTTCTTTATTATCAGCTGTTAAAAACACATTTTGATAGCCTTCAAAATCAATTAAATCATTAACATTTCTCTTAGTGAGATATAAAGTGGTAATGGCATTATTTTTTATAAGCCCTTTTGCAATAGAGCTTCCTAAATTTCCGGTTCCAATGATAGCTATTTTCATAATTTATATAGGGTGTATTTTAAGGTTAACTCTTCTGCTGTTGTAACCTCTTTTATTGTTTTTATATATTTAAAATCCTTTTCTGAATAGGTTTGTAAATTCGGATCTTCACTATGATTAATAAATCCTCCTAATGGGGTCCTGATACAATTGTTTTCAAAACGAGAATCATGGATATGGATTATACCTAAAACAGTATTTTTTAAAATCCGTTGTGTTGCAAACAAGCCAAGTCCTTCAATCTTAGATTTTGAAATGGTCAGCCCTAATGGTAGTGGTTTATAGCTCATAGTTTAAAAATAATTTGCTTTTAACTGTAGTCCTAAATGGGTTTCGAACCCATACATCAAATTCATGTTTTGTACTGCTTGACCAGAAGCACCTTTGAGTAAATTATCAATGACACTGGTTACGAGTAGCTGACCATCATGCACTTCTAAGTGAAGTAAACATTTATTGGTATTCACGACTTGTTTTAAGTGAATACTGGTGTCAGAAATAAAAGTAAACTCTGCTTCCTTATAATAGTTTTTAAAAAGGGATATAGCAGTTTCCAAAGTACCTTCGTAGGCTGTATAAATAGTAGCAAATATTCCTCTAGAGAAATTGCCTCGGTTTGGGATAAAATGAATCACACTTTGCAAATCTTGTTGAAGTGAATTTACAGATTGATGAATTTCTCCTAGATGTTGATGGTTAAATGCTTTGTAATGTGAAAAGTTATCTACCCGCCATGCAAAATGAGTCGTAGGCGATAAGGCCGTCCCCGCTCCTGTTGCACCTGTAACAGCATTGACATGGATGGCATCCTTAATTAAGCTATTGGCTGCCAAAGGCAAAATTGCCAATTGAATAGCGGTTGCAAAGCAACCTGGATTAGCAATATATTGAGCAGATTGTATGGCTAATTTATTTAATTCCGGCAGGCCATACACAAATGGCATATTTTGAAAAACAGCAGCTTCTGTTAATCTAAAGTCATTGGATAAATCAATTATTTTAGTAGTTTTGGAAAACGTGTTTTTTTCTAAAAATACTTTAGAATTTCCATGTCCCAAACAAAGAAATAAAACATCTATATCTGTTTTAATTAAGTCTGTAAACAATTGATTAGTGGTCCCTTCTAAATCTTGATGGATTGTACTTATTTTTTTACCAGCACTAGAAGTACTATACACAAAGTTAATATGAACTTTAGAGTGTCCTACTAATAATCTAATTAATTCTCCAGCTGTATAACCAGCACCTCCTATAATTCCTGCTTGTATCATGCGTCTGAATTTACTTGTTGATGAATTTTATTTTGATTGCCGTTAATTTTAATAAAGCCTTTAGCCTCTTCAGCAGTCCAACCAGAATTAACTTCTCCATAGCTCCCAAACTTCGCGTTCATCAAATCGAAAGGAGAATTAACCCCGTTAATGACAAAATGATAGGGCTTCAGCACCACCTCTACATCTCCAGAAACACTTGTTTGGCTGGAGATTAAAAACGCTTCTATGTCGCGCATAACAGGATCCAAATATTGACCCTCATGTAAATGCATTCCATAAAAGTTAGACAGCTGATCTTTATGCTGAAGTTGCCACTTGGTTAATGTATGTTTTTCAAGTAAGTGATGGGCTTTGACTGTAATAAGAGCAGCAGCAGCTTCAAATCCTACGCGCCCTTTAATACCTACAATGGTATCTCCTACATGAATATCCCTTCCAATAGCAAAATTTGAACCTACGTCATTAAGCTGTTGAATTAGCACTTCAGGAGAATTTGCTTTTCCGTCTATAGCCGTTAACTCACCCTTTATAAAAGTGAGCGAGATAGTTTGAGGAGATTCTGTTTTTAACTGGGAAGGATAGGCCGATTCTGGCAATGCCAAGTGAGACGTTAGCGTTTCATCGCCCCCAATACTTGTACCCCACAAGCCTTTGTTTATTGAATACTTTGCTTTATCCCAATCCAAATCAATTCCATTAGATTTTAAATAAGTAATCTCTTCTTGCCTTGTTAGCTTTTGATCTCTAATGGGTGTGACAATTTCAATTTCTGGTGCCAGCGTTTGAAAAATCATATCAAAACGAACTTGATCATTGCCAGCACCTGTACTCCCGTGTGCTATAAATTTAGCGTTAATTGACTTGGCATACTCAATAATTTCAATCGCTTGTACAATCCGCTCGGCACTGACAGAGAGAGGGTAGGTATTATTTTTTAAGACATTTCCGTAAATTAAGTATTTGACTACTTTTTGATAAAAGGTAGCTAAAGCTTCTATATTTTTGTAGGTCGAAACTCCCATCTTATAGGCATTCTCCTCAATAGTTTTAATATCATTTTTAGAAAAGCCTCCAGTATTGACGCTTACAGCATGTACTTCATACCCTTGTTTGGATAAGGATACTGCACAGTAAGAGGTATCTAAACCACCACTGTAGGCGATTACTAATTTTTTTAAATTTTTCATTTTTTATTTTTTTTTAGAAACAAGCTTTGCTTGATACTTTTTAATCTTAGAAATGTTTTTTCTTTAACTTTCTCAGAGTTGTTTGATAGTTCTGACTTGGGGTCAAATAACATTCCGGTACATAAACACATACTTTCAGATGTTCGCTGAAGTACATCGTAATTTTTGCATGTCTGGCAGCCCTTCCAAAAGCTAGATTCGTTGGTGAGTTCCGAAAAAGTAACCGGCTTATAACCAAGGGTGCTATTTAGCTTCATGACCGCGAGACCAGTAGTTATACTAAAAATTTTTGCAGTTGGATATTTGGTTCTTGAGTGCTCAAAAACTACTTGCTTAATTCTCTTAGCTAATCCTTGATTTCTAAATTCCGGAACAACGATAAGACCAGAATTTGCTACAAACTTGTCATGGCTCCAAGTTTCTATGTAACAGAAGCCCGCAAACGTAGTACCCTCTAAAGCAATAACTGCATTGCCATTTTGTATTTTTGAAATAATATACTCTGGAGAACGCTTGGCAATTCCTGTTCCTCTTACTTGTGCTGCTGCTTCAATAGCTTGACATATAGTATGCGCGTGAATTGTATGTGACTTATCTGTAATAATGATATTCATTATTTAAGATTTAAATTGATAAAATGAATTGTTTGAAAGAAATTGAAATGGGAACCCGGACACACCTAAGTTCAGAAACTACATAGACACCCTAAGGGCGACAGCGCTTAACGCGAGAAAATATAAAACCTGGGCTACAAGGAGTAGCCAGTGTTGTAAAGATGGTTTTATAATTATGTAAGTTCATATAAATTGATCTGACAACAAGTTGTGTTGTCCAAATGCATGGTAAATATATAAATTATTTGAAGTGAGAATTAAATATTAGAGAAATTGTAATCACTTTTTCGATATTCTAAAAATAATATCAAAAACAATATCAATAGTTTAATTTATTTTCTGATTTATGAATAAACCATAGATTGACTTATAAAAATTAACGACGTTGCATTCGATTATTTCTAAACTCTACCATTTTTTCATTGATTATGGCTTGATATTCTAGCTTAGTCACTTCTTTTCCTTTGCTGGGTGCTTTAATTTCAATGACTTCATCAGGGTTAAGAACTAGCTTTGAGCATAACATAGTTGTATTATCCGCACTTACTTCTAAAATCAAACCTGGAAGACCCCAGTACTCTAAAGGACCATGACGCACAGGTATTTGCGGAGCATACCACGCTTCCACTAGTGTCATCTTAATTTCTTTTGTTTGTGTGGAGTCGTTTTCTGTTTCGTTCGTATCTTTTAACTTATCCCACGAAAATGAATACCATGTTAGATCATTGGTAGGAATTGATGCAGTGGCTTTAAAACAATCGTAATTACCGATTTTTTTAGAGTCCGATTCAAGTTTCCACTCTATCGGTTGCAATACATCATTGACAAGAAACTTTTTCCCATAAAACTCTTGTTCTTGTAGCTGTGTGTTCGATTTAACATTTTTGTATTGTTTTCCGGGAGCAAAATTTTTACCCCATGAATCCGTAGCACCTGAAATAGCATCTAGCTGATCTTCTTCAACAAACAAAGATTCTTCTTTATTAAATGATAACACATACCCTTTTTCAAGTCTATTTTTCATGCGCGCTTCGATTTCCTTTTTCTGAGCTTCGCTTAACCTAGCGCCCCAATTTCCTAATTCCATTTTAGATTTAGAAAAATAATAGGCTCTTGCTTGAAACTCTTGAGTAGATTTAATTGTATCTACACTTGTAGAGATTAGAAAAATAAAAACCAATGACAGAACAGAAAAAAAATTTGACTTCATTTGTAAAAATATTAAATTGATTGTTTAACAAACATACTGTTTAGATACACATATATTGATGTTTATCATAAATTTAACGCCGTATTATTCATTTCTTAGGTTTTGTTCCCAGTCCCAAGAAGTTTGAATCATAGACTCTAACCCAAATTTAGCTTCCCAATTTAAAAGCTTCTTAGCGAGTGCAGTAGAAGCATAAAGTTCTGCTACATCCCCTTCTCTTCTATTGGTAACTTCATAGTTAAGTGGCTTACCACTAACTGATTCAAAGGCTTTAATAACCTCTAATACAGAATAGCCAATTCCTGTACCTAAGTTAATCGTTTCGATATTAGTCTGAGAGTCACCACTTAAAAGTCTACTAACAGCCTTTACATGCGCATCTGCTAGGTCAACAACATGAATATAATCACGAACGGCGGTTCCATCTTTTGTTGGGTAATCATCTCCAAACACACTAAGCTTTTCGCGTACACCAGCGGCTGTTTGAGTAATGTATGGCATTAAGTTATTCGGAACTCCACTAGGAAATTCGCCAATTAATCCAGAAGAATGAGCCCCAATAGGGTTGAAATATCGCAATAAAATTGTAGAAAAATCAGAGGATGCACTGCATACATCTTCTAAAATTTCTTCCGCTATTCTCTTTGAATTACCATAGGGAGAAAACGGACGTTGAGTTGGGGTTTGTTCGCTTATTGGCATATTTGACGGGTTACCGTAAACCGTCGCTGACGAAGAGAATATAAAGTTAGAGACTCCAAATTCTTGCATCGATATTAAAACATTAATTAGAGATACGAAATTATTATTATAATACATCAAAGGATTTTGAATAGACTCTGCTACAGCCTTATGGGCTGCAAAATGAATTACAGCAACCGCATCATTGTGTGTCTTAAAAAAAAGTTGAGTATCTATTGCTGACTTTAAATCTATGTGAACAAACTCAGGTTTAATGGCTGTTATTTTCTCTATACGATCTAAAATTTGTAGAGTCGAGTTTGATAAGTCATCAGCAATGACCACCTCATAATTATTATTTATAAGCTCTATTACTGTATGAGAGCCAATATACCCACAACCTCCTGTTACAATGATTTTTTGTGCCATTCTAAATTATTTAAAAAAGCTAAGATAAAATAAAACCGTAGTTATTTCATAACAGTTTTAGAAAAGCTCCCTGCAAACTAGTATTTTAATTTTCAGATATTCAATTTAAAAAAAAATCTTATGGTATCATTATAATGACAGCATAAAATCAGTAATTATTCAATAAACTATAAAGCTAAGAATCTACAGTCGGACTGTTGATTAGAACTTTATAATATATGATAGTGCTATTAGTTAACTTTTAATTCAATTTAGTTACGACAGCAACTTCTTCAGTTAAGGGCAATGGTCTTAAAATATTGGAATTTTCCAAAAAAAATGAAGTAGTTTTATGAAAAACAATAAAAACCAAAAATCTGATAATTAAACATACAAAAACTAAAAACAAATAATTTATAAGCGCTTATCAATAACACTATAGATATATCACTAAATCTATACTTAATTATAATTACGTAAAACATAAAACTATTAATAAGGATTTGATCAAAAATTTGTATTTTTCATCAATATATTTTGCTTAATATAGCTTTGTCCCAATTGAAATAAATATTAGAGTGGAATAAAACAATACAAATAAAATTCAATGAACAAACAAGTTTTATTAGCAGAACGCCCTGTAGGTATGCCAACAGATTCTACTTGGACTTATCAAACTACAAAAATTCCTGAAATTTTAGATGGAGAAATCCTTGTCAAAAACCATTATATTTCATTAGACCCAGCAATGCGGGGGTGGATTAGAGAGGGCAAATCTTATATTGAGCCCGTTGAAGTAGGTGGAATCATGCGTGCAGGAACCGTGGGTGAAGTCATAAAAGTAAATAATAATCCACAGTTTAAGGCAGGTGATTTTGTATGTGGATGGGGAGGTGTTCAAGAGTTTACAGTGACAGACGGAAAGGGATTCCATACCGTAGATCCAGCTAATGCAGCGCTGGAAAGCTATTTAGGAATTATAGGAATGCCTGGTATGACGGCCTATTTTGGGATTTTAAAAGTTGCTGAGCTTAAAAAAGGAGATATTGTTCTTGTTTCAGCCGCCGCCGGAGCTGTTGGAAGTTTAGTAGGTCAAATAGCTAAAATAAAAGGGTGCCGTGTAGTCGGAATTGCTGGCGGAAAAACCAAATGTGACTATCTTGTAAATGAACTCAACTTTGACGCTGCTATAGACTATAAAAACGACAATATATACTCCGGATTAAAAGCCCATTGCCCTAAAGGAATTGATGTGTTTTTTGACAATGTAGGCGGTGCTATTTTAGATGGAGCACTCACAAAGTTAAGACGAAATGCAAGAGTCGTTATTTGTGGCGCAATCTCTCAGTACAACTCGACTTCAAAACCTAAAGGCCCTAGTAATTATTTATCACTGTTAGTAAATCGTGCTTCTATGAAAGGCATGGTTGTTTTTGATTATCAAGATCAATACCCAGAAGCCATCGCTGATTATCTTAAATGGATACAAACTGAACAGATTAAAAGCAGAGCAGACATCTATGAAGGCATAGAGAATTTTAATGACCTCTTTTTGAAGCTCTTTTCTGGTGAAAAAATAGGAAAGTTGATTTTAAAAGTAAATAATTAATATCGTTAATTTACTTATAGGATTTTAGAGTTCGGTTGGTACTTTACCATACATATATTATATTGCAAAGTAAATCATTTACAAACCCCCATTATTAGCACTAAACGCTCTGGACTTAAATTTGTCATTTCAATTTATTAAATTCACACAAAAACACTATTATGAGTACACCTTCATTTATAAAAGAATTATCCATTCCAGCAATCGCAGCTCCAATGTTTTTAATCTCAGGACCTAAACTTGTAATTGAATGCTGCAAAAATGGAATTGTAGGAACATTCCCTGCTTTGAACCAGCGAACAAGTGAGGGCTTTGAGGAATGGCTTATTGAAATTAAAACTGCACTTTCAGATTTTGAAAAAGAGACCGGTACAAAACCAGCACCTTTTGGAGTTAATTTGATTGTACATCAATCAAATCCACGAGTACAAGCAGATTTAATGTTATGTGTCAAACACCAAGTCCCTATTATAATAACTTCATTGGGAGCTGTACCTCAATTGGTTGATGCTGTTCATAGTTATGGTGGATTGGTTTTTCACGACGTTATCAAAAGACGACATGCTGAAAAAGCTTCAGAAGCAGGAGTTGACGGACTTATTGTGGTCGCAGCAGGAGCTGGAGGACATGCTGGTACAATTAACCCAATGCCTTTAGTCGCTGAAATTAAAAGCTTCTTTAAGAAAACAGTGATTTTATCAGGTTGCATTAGTAATGGTCGCGATATCGCCTCTGCCATGCAAATGGGAGCTGATGCTGCTTATATGGGTACCCGGTTTATAAACACAAAAGAAAGTAAGGCTCCAAAAGAATACAGAGATATGATTATTTCTAGTGGTGCTAATGATGTCGTGTACACCGCAGCGATTTCTGGGGTAGCGGCTAATTTCTTACGCCCTAGTATGGAGGCTATGGGAATTACTGAGGAAATGCTCAGCCAAGAAAAGAAAATTGATTTTGGAAAAGAACTCACTCCTTCTGAAAGTGAAGCAAAGGCTTGGGCCACTATTTGGTCTGCAGGTCAAGGGGTTACGAATATTCATGACTCCCCGTCAGTAGCAGAACTTATAGCCTCTATGAAAATAGAATTTAAGGACGCTATAGAATCTCAATACAAACTTTTAGATACTTATAACTAATAGATCTCTAGCCAGCTTTAACGAGCTGGCCTCTATTTGGCTTTAGTGCCGATTTAATAAGTACTAAATTTGATTTGTTTGTAATGACAAATGTATAGTGATAAGACTCATTTACAGCTTCCACCTCACAGGTATAATATTCCAATTTCTCCGCTTCAAAAAACTCTAATAAATGCGTTTTAAAGTGCGTAGCAGTATGCTTACTAGAGGGACCTCTAAAATCCCATATAAGTTTTATTTTTTCCATTTAGTTATAGTGACTTAATTTGTGATTAAAATAAAAATAGCAATGATCAAAAAAACTATAATCTGACACCATTTAATTATAGATTCAAAACGTTTATTTCCCCTTAAAACAGAAGCTACAGACCCTGAGAAAAAAACAAGCATTGTGAAAATAAAAAAGGAGGTTCCCATAAACAAAAGTCCGAGCGAAAAAAACTGAACAGTTAATGAGATGGTTTTACTGAACAAAAAAGCAGGGAAAAAGGCCATAAAAAACAAGGAGACTTTTGGGTTGATTACATTCATAATAAAACCCCTTCTAAACAAACGAACTAAAGACGTTCCGTTGTCCGATTGTTTATCAATATTCAACTCATTTTCAGACGTATATGTAGAATAGGCTAAATACAACAAGTAAAAAGCACCTATTAGCTTCAAACCAAAAAGTAATTCCGTACGCGACTGAATAACTGTTGATAAGCCAAAAGCCACTACAGAAGTGTGTATAACACAGCCCGAAATCAAGCCACAAACAATAGCCATTCCTTTACGTTTGCCGTAAGAAATAGTTTGAATGAGTACAAATACATTATCTGGACCAGGCGAAATTGCCAGCGTTGCGGTAGCAAGAATGAATGAAACTAAAATTTCTATTTGCAAAATCAATTACGAATTTAAAGAGGCCTTCAAAACCGCTTTGTTAATTCGCTTCACAAGGGCGGGACCCTCATAAATAAAGCCCGTATAGATCTGCACTAAATCGGCCCCTGCGTTTAACTTATCTAAAGCATCTTTTTCAGAATGAATACCCCCTACTCCAATAATTGGAAACGCTTTTTGACTGTTGTCAGATAAATACTTAATGACTTGAGTACTTTTACCAGTGATTGGCTTACCACTAACCCCCCCATTACCAATGGATTCTAGAGTGGAGGCATCTGCTTTAAGGTTCTCTCTAGAAACCGACGTATTAGAGGCGATAACGCCTTCAATTTTAGTAGTCTTAACAAGTGCTATGATTTCATCTAACTGAGTGTTATTTAAATCTGGAGCAATTTTAAGTAAAATAGGCTTAGTTTCTTCAAATGTGGTATTTAATGATTGAACTGCACTTATCAACTCTTCTAAATAATCTTTATCGTTTAATTTGGCATGGCTCCCAACGTTAGGACAACTTACATTTAAAACAAAGTAATCAACATAAGGGTGTAAGGCCTTAAAACACTCTAAATAATCATTCGTGTATGCTTCAGGGGCTGTTTGTGTGTTTTTACCTATATTCCCTCCAATTATGATTTGTTTTTTATTTTTTTTTAATTGAGTTATTGCCGCTTCAAGGCCTGCATTATTAAACCCCATTCTATTGATTATACCATTATCATCTTGCAATCTAAATAAACGTTTTTTCGGATTGCCTTTTTGTGCTTTAGGAGTGACGGTTCCTATTTCAATAAAACCAAAACCAAAATTTGCAAGTTCATTATAAAGTACTGCATTCTTATCAAATCCGGCAGCTAAGCCCACTGGGTTTTTAAAACGCAACCCAAATAACTCACGTTCTAGCTTAGGGTGATTTACCTGAAAAATAGACCTGATTAAGAAAGGGACTAAAGGAATTTTAGACAACAGCTTGATCGCGTCAAAAGTGAAATAATGAACAGCTTCAGGATCAAATTTAAAAAGGATTTTACGAATAATCGACTTATACATGACGTATATTTTGATTACAAAAATACGCTAAATAGCGAAACAAAAAAAAGAAACTCTAAAGAAGTCTTGGCACTTTAAAAGGGGTTAATTATTTTTGAGCAAAGACAAAATTAAATGTTAGACAAAAAACATATTCTGAATCGTTTTATTAGCTATGTAAAAATAGACACCGAAAGCGATCCAAAATCTACTTCAACTCCAAGTACACTGAAGCAATGGGAGCTAGCCAATAAACTGGCCGAAGAATTAAAGTCAATTGGAATGCAAGACGTTAGCATTGATGCAAATGCATACATCATGGCCAGCTTACCCTCAAATGTAGCACACAAAGTACCTGCTATTGGATTTGTGTCACACTTTGATACCTCTCCTGATTTTACAGCTGCAAATGTAAAACCTCAAATTATTGAAAATTATGATGGCTCTGATATTGTACTAAACAAAGAGGAGAACATTGTTTTGTCGCCTGATTATTTTGAAGATTTGCTGTTATACAAAGGGCAAACTTTAATTACTACAGATGGCACTACCCTTTTGGGTGCTGATGATAAAGCAGGGATATGTGAAATTATAAGTGCTATGGAATACCTTATTCAGCATCCAGAGATAAAACATGGTCCTATAAAAGTTGGATTTACTCCAGATGAAGAAATTGGTCGTGGCGCACACAAGTTTGATGTTGAGAAATTTGGAGCAGACTGGGCCTATACTATGGACGGAAGTCAAATAGGAGAATTAGAATATGAAAACTTTAATGCTGCTGGTGCCGTCATTAAAGTAAATGGTAAAATTGTACACCCAGGATATGCTAAAGGTAAAATGATTAACTCAATGTATTATGCTACTCGGTTCATTGAAGCACTACCAAAAAATGAAACCCCTGAACAAACTGAAGATTACGAAGGGTTTTATCATCTCCATAGTATGGAAGGAAAAGTGGAAGCTACTGAATTGAGTTACATTGTAAGAGACCATGATCGAACTAAGTTTGAAGCGCGAAAGCAACATCTTTTAGATTTGGTTAAAACATTAAATAAAGACATCGGCCATGCTGTGTTTGAAATTGACATCAAAGACCAGTATTATAATATGAAGGAAATGGTGCTTCCTGTTATGCATATTGTAGACATTGCAGAAGCAGCTATGAGAGAATTAAACATCCAACCACTTATAAAGCCTATAAGAGGTGGTACAGATGGATCACAATTAAGTTTTATGGGGTTACCTTGTCCAAATATTTTTGCGGGAGGCCATAACTTCCATGGGCGCTATGAATATGTCCCACTAGAAAGTATTTTAAGTGCTACTGAAGTAATTTGTAAAATTGCAGAGCTGACGCAAAAAAGTTACTCATAAAAAAAGCCGCTAATTTAGCGGCTTTTTTATGTTGTTATTTGACTGAAGTCGAATTTAGTTTTTGACTCATTTCCATTGAAATGGCTGAACGGTCAAATTTAATTTTACCAGCTAAGGTTTCAATGACACAAGAGTTGTCTTTGTCATTTAATTCAGCAATCTTGCCGTGCATTCCACTTTTAGTTATTACCTTATTTCCTTTTTTTAGTTCGGCAGCAAATTTCTTTTCTTTCTTTGCGCGTTTCATTTGAGGGGCTATCATAAAAAAATAGACCACTACGAACATTAAAATAAAGGGGGTGAATTGACTAAGAGCTTCCATATATAGGGATTAAATTATTACTATTATTGTTTATTGCTTTTTAACAACAGGTGCGTTAGGATCTGGAGTAATGAAAGCTGAAATTCTCACTTGCTCTCTTCCAGTTTGTGTATTTGTTGTTAACGTAATTGTTTTAGATGTTTTGTTTGCTCCTTTTCCATTAAACTTAACGCTAAATTGTGAAGAAGCTCCAGGCATTAAAGGTTCCTTACTCCAACCTTGAGGAACAGTACAACCACATGTACTTTTGATATCGGTAACAACAAGTGGAGATTTTCCTGTGTTAGTGTAAGAGAAAGTTGTTTCTACAGGGGTTCCATTCATTATTTGTCCAAAATCATGCTCCGTTTTATCAAAAGAGATACTTGGATAAACTATTGCTTGAGAATCTCTCTCAGCAGCTTTAGTTACATTTTCTTGGTTTATTTTTTCAGCAGCGTTTTCTTTACAAGAAGTAAAAGCAACTAGACTTGCTATTGTTAGTGTTAAAAATAAATTTTTCATAAGTTAGAATTTTAATTAATTTGATTTTAAAAAATGAGTTGGTAAAAGTAACTAAAAAATTACATTAATCCACGTCCTACTTTGTTTAAGGTTTTGTTTTCGTCGTATTCTTTTACAATTTTATCTAAAACACCGTTTATAAATACATTACTTTTTGGTGTTGAATATTCTTTTGCTATTTCAATATATTCATTAATGGATACTTTGGTCGGAATTGATGGGAATTCATGGAATTCACAAATAGCCATTTGAAGCAGTACAAAATCAATATCAGCAATACGATCCTTATCCCAGTTTTGTGTTTTTAAGCTTATTTCTTCAGAATAAGACTCAATATTTAGTACTGTATTTCTTAATAATTCAACACCAAACTCTTTATCTTCATCATCCTTAAACAACTGGGGAGTAAAGTAGTCATCTGAGCTATTTTCTTTGGCTTTATTTAAAAGCTTAACTAGTGCTGTATTTACTACTGGCAAATCATCTAACCATGTCAAATTCCGATCTTCTAAATAATCATATAGTTTCTCATTTGGTGCAATTACTTCTTTAAAGAGATCAACGACACACTGTTTATCGTTGTTAAAAGAAAATTTTGAATTCATATAAGAAGCATAAATATCACTTTCTAGTATAGACCTGAAAATGACTTCAACATACTCGTTGTCCAATTCCCAATTTTGGATTTTATAACGCTCAAATGCATTTTTTAAAGACTGGCTATCAGACATCTGAACTAAGAGTGCATTTTTAATGAACTTCATATTAGGATTTAAATCCTCTGTAGTTAAAAGGTGTTTTTGTTGAGATTTTTCTTGTTGATCCTTAGCCTTATCATGTACTTTAATAAGTAATGAAAGCATTAGCAGATAGAGAGAATACATACTGTCCATGCTTGAGTTAAGGAATTTTTCTTCAGAAGCCAAGTTAACATCCTCTGATCTTTTAAGGGCATAAATAACTTGCATTACTTTGGTTCGGATATGTCTTCTATTCAGCATGGTATAAAGAACTTAATTTTTGGATCAGTTTTGACCTTTGTTTATTTTGATTCTTACAATTGAAATAAATTGCCTGACAAAAATAGTATTATTTTGCTTCTAAAAATTCAAAAATTAGTTTTTTTACACAATGTCATCTTTCTATAAAACTACTATCTTTGTAAGTGGGTTTCTAGTTCCAATACGATCCTACAATATAACCAATGAAAGAACTTAAGTATCTTAATAAATATTTTTTAAAGTATCGCTTTAAAATCATCTTGGGTATTCTTATAACAATTGGATCTAAGATATTTGCATTATTTACTCCTCAGCTTATTGGAAAATCGATTACTTTAATTTCTAATCAAATTACTAATCCTACAAGTCCTGACGTTTTTAGGAATCAAATAAGCACATATATACTTTACATAATTGGAGCCGCCATTGCCACCGGTATATTTACCTTTTTAATGCGTCAAACTATAATTAACGTGTCGCGTCATGTGGAGTTTGATTTGAAAAATGAAGTTTACAAACACTATCAAAAGCTTTCTATTGCTTTTTACAAACGAAACCGTACGGGAGACCTTATGAGTCGAATAAGTGAAGACGTTAGTAAAGTCCGAATGTATATTGGACCAGCTGTTATGTATACAATTAATACTTTAACACTATTTATTGTTGCTTTGGCATACATGTACAATCAATCGCCTTCACTTACAATGTATACCATTCTACCGCTTCCTTTTTTATCTATATCCATCTATTTTCTTAGTAAACTAATTCATAAACAAAGTACGATTGTACAAACTCATTTATCTACCTTATCATCGTCAACTCAAGAGTTTTTTAGTGGTATTTGGATTACAAAGGCCTATGCCATAGAGAAACAAACAGAACAAAAGTTTTCAGACTTGGCAAACTCTCAACGTGAGAAACGTTTGGGTTTATCTAAAATTCAGGCATTTTTTCATCCTTTAATGTTACTACTAATAGGCATAAGTAATCTGATAGTAATTTATATTGGAGGAAAGCAATATATGGATGGGCAGATAGAGAATTTGGGAACCATAGCAGAGTTTATAATATATGTGAATATGCTCACTTGGCCAGTAGCTTCTATTGGATGGGTCACTTCTTTAATACAAGAAGCGGAGGCTTCACAGAAACGTATAAATGAGTTTCTAAAGCAAACTCCTAGCATAATCAACAACTGTGAGCTAGAAACTAAAATCGATGGATCTATTTCTTTTAAAGATGTATACTTTACATACGAGGACACCAATATTCAAGCATTAAAAGGGGTCAGTTTTGAAGTTAAAATGGGACAAACTCTTGCTATTATTGGAAACACTGGCTCTGGGAAATCAACTATACTAGAGCTCATAGGACGATTATATGATGTTCAAAAAGGCCATATAGAAGTGGACGGAATAGCGATTCAAAGTCAAAACCTGGATAGCCTTAGATCTAGTATTGGTTTTGTTCCTCAAGACCCCTTTTTATTTTCTGATAGTCTCAAAAAAAATATCAAATTTGGGAAAAATAATGCATCAGACAACGAAGTTATAGAAGCTTCTAAGATGGCCGTTGTTCATGACAATATTATTAATTTTAAAAACGGATATGATACTATTTTGGGAGAACGCGGCATCACGCTTTCAGGGGGCCAAAAGCAACGAGTATCTATTGCAAGGGCTTTTATAAAAAACCCACAAATTCTTCTTTTAGACGATTGTCTTTCTGCAGTTGATACAGAAACCGAAGAACAAATTTTAAACAATATAAAGTTAGTAACCAAAGACAAAACAACTATCATAGTTAGTCATAGAATTTCATCTGCAAAAAACGCAGACATAATAGTGGTTTTGAATAACGGAATCATAACGCAAAAAGGTTCTCACGCTGAACTTATTAATGTTGAAGGTTATTACAAAGATCTTTATCAAAATCAACTACAAGAAATTTCCAGTTAGTTTCATAAAACAACAAATCATTGAATTCTAGAAAATAAATGTCTTAATTAGTTGGTGTGCTAATTTATTTTTTGGACTTTTGATTGTAAAAGAGACCTATTAATTGAATCTCTTTCTATTTTTAACACAACAATTATGGAACAAGAAGAAATTTATTCGAAAGTTTTAAGAGCTGGAAGGCGCACCTATTTTTTTGATGTCAGAGCTACTAAAGCTGGTGACTACTACTTGACGGTTACAGAAAGTAAAAAATTCACTAACGATGATGGATCTTTCCACTACAAAAAACATAAAATATACCTCTATAAGGAAGACTTCACGGAGTTTAATAGCATTCTAAAAGAAATGACTGACTACATAATTAATGAAAAAGGTCAAGAAGTTATTAGCGATAGACATCAAAAAGACTACGTGAAAGAAGAGTTTCCCTCTAAAGTCAGTAAAGAGAATCTGTCAACTGGCAACTTCACAGACGTTAATTTTGATGACATTTAGCAGGAAATAGACAATAAATAAAAGAATAAGAATTTTACTTATAACTTTTTTCATACATGGAACAGTATTCGCTGGATTATATGCCATAAATTAGTTTCTAAAAGGCCTTGATTTTGACCTGTAAGACTTTGCATATACCCTATTTTATACGTTAATAATTACAGGTATCATGGAACTCTATAATCATGAAAAATCAAAAGCAAAATAATACCCTTATATGAAGCAATGGGGTTAAAGCAAAGGAGTGCCGTTAGGTACATTTTCTTCAGGCGACAACAAAATAACTTTAAAAGCATCTACAGCCCCTAAAACTAAGCATTCACTAACAAAATTGGAAATCTGTTTATTTGGGAAATTAATATTAGCTATAATTTGTTTGTTCAATAAATCTTCTTTAGAATAAAGAGATGTAATCTGAGCGGAAGACTTTTTAATCCCTACACTCCCAAAATCTATCGTTAACTTATAGGCAGGTTTATGTGCCTCGTTAAAGTCAAAAACTTCAGTTATAGTGCCTATTCTCAAATCAATTTTAGAGTAGTCATCAAACGAAATTGTTGTGGTCATATTTATTGCATTAATCAAAGCAATGAAGATATAATTTTTTCAGTACTTCCTAAACGAATAACTACAAATCTTTGCATATCTTTGAGGACAACTAACACGAAATGGCTCAAACACCTTCAAATATGCTTCCATTAGGAACGGAAGCACCAAATTTTAAATTATGGGATACTGTTTCAGATTCTATAAAATCATTAAACAAAGTAAAAGGTCCAAACGGAACTATGGTAATGTTCATATGCAATCATTGTCCTTATGTCATTCATATTAATGAAGCACTAGTAGTTCTGGCAGAGGAGCTAAAAACAAAGGGAATAAGAGTGATTGCTATCTCTAGTAATGACGCTGAAAAGTACCCACAAGACGGACCAAGAGCCATGGAACTGCATGCAAGAAAAATGAAGTATTCTTTTCCTTATTTGTACGATAGAACGCAGGATATTGCCAAAGCGTATAATGCTGCATGCACACCAGACTTCTATTTATTTAACGCCGAGCTGAAGCTAACGTATAGAGGTCAGCTAGATGAGTCTCGACCTACAAATGACCTTCCAGTAGATGGAAGTGACTTAAGACATGCTGTTGACTGCTTATTAAAAAACAAAGACAATACACGAACTCAAAAGCCCAGTATTGGATGTAGTATTAAGTGGAAAACTAGCTAGTTAATCGATTTTTTATTGAGATAAATTAATCTTGGACTTTAATGATTTCTAAGTCGTCGTATTTAAGTATGAAGCCAGCCTCATTTTTATAACCTCCATTTGGCTGAAGCGTATATTTAAATTTATTTCCTATGTAACTCGTTTGAATATCCGTTGCTCTTTCGTATAGAGTTCCAAACCTGCTAAGTCGTAGTAATAAATCCATTGTTAAATCAAACCCTCTTATAGCATATTTGTTGGGAAAGGTTCCAAACTTAATTAAGTATTTTTCTTGAAATGCACTAGGAAGTTCCATGTTGAAATTAATAGCTGGATACTGAAAATGTAAGTTAGACAAATCATAATTTGAAACGTTTTTTCCTTCAAATGCTTTGTTTTTAGAAGTTGTCATCAGTAATATATCTCGCTGAATTTCAGTTTCATTATCATCTACAAGAGTTGTTAAGCCATTCATAGCATTTAGCATGCTAGTAACGTTGGAAACAAAGCCCTCATTATTCGACTCAAGAAAAACAATTGTTCTTCCTGGTAAAAGTACTTTTTGAACATCTTCTAACATTAAATAAAACTGCTCAACTCCATCTTTATCTGTTTTTGAAGTTATCAAAGAAGCCGAAGGAAATGCTTTTTTTAAATAAGTTACTGTTGATGTGTTTTTTGAATCATATATAATTAATGTCCTGTGTGGAATCGTATCTGTTTTAACATAAGAAACCATTTTGGATCGCATCCAATCCAAGTCTGGAATGGTTTGGAACAAATTAGAATAACTCTTTTTTGAGTTAACAAACGGAGATACTACTGGAATGTTATCCTTTAAAACATGTTGTGCTGTCAACTCAAGATTCTTATAAGTTATAGGCCCAAGAATTAGGTCATATTTCGAAAAATCTGTCTCATTCAGTATTGTTTTTACATCCAACGCTTTAGCATTAGTGTCGAATACATCCAAGTTTACAGAAATTCCTAATTGTTTTGCGGAATCAATTGCAATAGCAACCCCAGAATAAAAATCCGTAGAAAGATTAATATATCCATCACGCTTTAGTTGTTCTCTAGCTAAGAATAAGGAATCTGAATCGATACTTTTTGTCTTAAATGGCAATAGGAGACCTATGTTTTTAACCGTTAAATCTACTAAGCTATCAGAGAGAGTCGTCGTAAAAACCAGAGCTGTTTCTATGTCTTTGACGCTAGACTTTGGAACTCTTAAAACCATCCCTAATTTTAATCCTTCTATCTCTAGCTCTGGATTAAGAGATACTAGCAGTTCTTTAGAAAGTCCTAACTTTTTTTCGAGTCTATAAAAACCTTCACTTGCTTTTACGATATAATATCCAAACTGATCTTCTTCTATCTGTTTTTTATCTGAAACTATGATATTTGGAACATTCAATTGCTGACCCTCATTTAGACTAGCTCCCATATTTGGGTTAAGTGCTTCAAGTTGAGGTACTGAGATTCCAAACTTGTAAGCTATGCGCCATTTCCCCTCTTTAGCTAAAACAGTATAGAGCTGTAATGAACTATTATAAGCTGGATCACTGTTTTCCTTAAAGATAGGAATGTATATTTTTTTTCCAGACCTTAACTTTTTATTTCTTAGCCGTTCATTGTGAGTTTTTAAATCTTGAATTGTAATATTATATATCTGGGCAATGCTAAAAAGCGTTTCTTTTCGGCGAACTTTATGAACTTTATACGATTCTATTTCTCTTTCCGCTAGTGGAGAATTTAATCTATCTAAAAATGATTCAGGAATAATTAACTCTGAATCAATAGCAATACCAGAAAAAGCATCCGGATTTAAAGCGTAAATATCAGCTGTTGATATTTTGTAAAGCTGAGCGATACTTTCAACAGTCTCTCCTGTTTTTACATTATGTGTTTTTAAATTCTGAGCATAGCTAGAAATGCTAAATAGAATAATTCCTAAAAAAATTAAAAAATGCTTCATACACTTATTTTAAAAATTTACTCCTGCCTTAATATCAAGATTACTCCCACTCTATGGTCGCAGGTGGCTTAGAACTAATATCATACACTACTCTATTTACTCCTTTTACTTTATTAATAATATCATTGGATGTTTTTTGGAGAAATTCATAAGGCAAATTAACCCAATCAGCAGTCATTCCATCTGTACTTTCTACCGCTCTTAAGGCAACGCATTTTTCATAGGTACGTTCGTCTCCCATAACTCCTACACTATTTACTGGTAGTAAAATAGCCCCTGCTTGCCAAACCTTATCATATAAATCCCATTCTCTTAATCCATTTATAAATACAGCGTCTACTTCTTGTAAGATACGAACTTTTTCATGGGTAATATCTCCTAAAATACGGATGGCGAGTCCAGGTCCAGGAAAGGGGTGACGACCTAGCAATTTAGGATCAATACCCATAGAAGCACCTACGCGCCTA
Source organism: uncultured Flavobacteriaceae bacterium (assembly GCA_905181825.1). Lineage (GTDB taxonomy): Bacteria > Bacteroidota > Bacteroidia > Flavobacteriales > Flavobacteriaceae > Hel1-33-131. The sequence continues at coordinate 11,713 of CAJIZJ010000028.1, read as the reverse complement.
ACTTCATCCTTAAACAAAGCCTTGAGAGGCTCTACTACTTGTAACTTCATGAAGTCGGGTAAACCCCCTACATTATGATGACTTTTAATGGTTGCACTAGGACCTCCAGTAGCAGAAACACTTTCTATTACATCGGGATAAATAGTGCCTTGAGCTAACCATTTAACATCTTGTATCATTTGTGCCTCATCATCAAAAACTTCTATAAATACACGCCCAATGGCTTTACGTTTCAGTTCTGGATCTTCCAGACCTGCTAAAGCTCCCATAAAACGGTCTGAGGCATCTACTCCTTTTACATTAAGCCCCATTCCTTCATACTGAGTTAAAACACCTGAAAATTCATCTTTCCTGAGTAGTCCGTTATTTACAAAAATACAATACAGATTTTTTCCAATAGCTTTGTGCAATAAAATTGCAGCCACCGTTGAATCAACTCCTCCTGATAAACCTAAAACAACTTTATCATTTTGAAGTTTCGATTTTAAATCAGCAACCGTTTCATCTACAAATGAGTCAGGAGTCCAATCCTGGTTTAAACCAGCTATAGAAACCAAGAAGTTCTGTAATAAAGTTTTTCCGTCAGTTGAATGATATACTTCAGGATGGAATTGAATTGCAAAAGTAGTCTCGCCTTCAATCTTATATGCAGCATTAACCACATCTGCAGTACTAGCCAGTAAAACAGCATTGGTTGGTAGTTCATTTATAGTATCGCTATGACTCATCCAAACTTGACTTCCAGAGTTAACACCCTCAAAGAAAGCTTCATTTTCTTTTACATACGATAAATTAGCACGTCCGTACTCTCTTGTATTGGATGGTGAAACCAACCCTCCAGAAAAATGAGCCAAATATTGTGCGCCATAACAAACAGCTAATAATGGTTTTTGACCACGTACTCCAGTTAAATCTGGATGCAGTGCGTCTTCACCTCTCACAGACTGTGGACTCCCAGAAAGTACTACAGCTTTAAATTCGTCTAAATTGGTGGGGATTTTATTGTAGGGGTGAATCTCACAATATATGTTTAGCTCCCTTACGCGTCTTGCTATAAGTTGAGTATATTGAGATCCGAAATCGAGTATTAATACCTTATCGTGTTGCATATTCAAAAGTAATATTTATAAATAAAATTGGACTACTAATTTAGAAATTTATAGAGAAAAAATATGAAAATTTTGATTTAGTGGTTGTAACTCAAGTTTTAATCGTTCTATAAATTCATCTCCAAATTCTAAATAAAATTCTGAGAAATTTGAGAAGCGCTCTTGTAGAGTTCCGTTTGGGAAAAGCTCTAAATGTATCTGCTCTATACGTTCGATATAATTTTTATGAGATTTCTTTTCTGCTTTAAGTAGGCGTTTCTCTAAAACTTCTAAACCTTTAATTTGTTTTTTTTCTTGAGCTGAAACAGCACCCAAGAAGGACTTATCTGTTAGACCAGCAATCTTATAAAGCGCTAAAAACTGTTGCTTTAAAGCGATTTTTTGATTAGAAAAATCTATAGACAATGCAGTCATTTTTTTGATTTGACAATCAATTAGTTCTTGTTTATTTTTAAATAGGTCAGAAAGAGATAGGTTCAGTTTATCTAATTTCTGATGCTGCTTAGGAGTCACCAAAAGCACTGAGTTTCGATGTAACAAAATTGGAAATTTAAGATGCTCAGACTCAAAATATGATTTAAGCTGAAGCCAATAAGACAACTCACCCCCTCCACCAATGTAACAAAGGTTAGGTAGGATTGTTTCTTGAAATAAAGGGCGCATGATCACATTTGGAGAAAACCGTTCTGGAAAAAGATTAAGTTCTTCTAAAATGCCTTGTAAATCCCAAGATAGTTGGGTGTTTAAGACACTATAAACTCCATCGATTTTTACAATGCGTTCACGTAAATCATCTTTCAAGTAAAATAAATTTAATTCTCTAGGATTTACCTGAACTTTATAATCGCTATCAATTGCTTTTAATGTTTTGATGGTATCAGATATGGACTTAAAAGCAGTACTAGAAGATAACTCTGAGGCTACTATTGGAATAAACAACCGCTTTAAAGCTGCATCATTACCGTCAATCACAACTAAGTCTTCACCCTCAAACAGCGCATGAACTAAAAAGCGTGTTGCATCTGCTAAGTTCGAATGGTTTGTGTACGATTTATTGAGTAATTCTTTAAGAAATTTGGCTGTAACTGTTTTGCCTAAAACATTAGAAAAAACACCTATAAGATCAGATAGTCCTGAAGTGTCTAATAAGCCAACTGCACCTGAAGTTTCTTGCGACCATTGAAAACGCTTGTTCAGAAAATTAAAATGATTAATTTCTTCAAAGTCATGATCTTCAGTAGCCATCCAAAAAATAGGGATAAAATTATTTTTGGGGTCGTTTCTTTTTAACTCCTTCGCTAAATTTATGGTTGTTATAATTTTGTATAAGAAGAACAGTGGCCCACCTAACAGGTTTAATTGATGACCTGTAGTGATGGTAAAAGTATTTTGATTAGCTAGAGACTGAATTCTAGAAGTTGTTAAATTAGAAGGCTGTAATGACGTATATTGTTGTGTCAATGCATTTACTAAAACGGTTCTTTTTTCTAAAGAAAAATCCGCTTGCTTGGTTTTTAGCTGAGCTTTGAAATTATCTATATTTGGAAAAAGATTATAAAGAGGATGTAGCTCGGATCGGTTTTCCACATAATCACAAATAAGCTTTGAAGCATAAGCAGTGTCTCGAAATGAAATACAGTCTGTTGGCATAGCATTAACTTATTATATATAAAAACACTCTATTTCGTATGCAATTACTAAAGAGGCTTACAATACCACTTCTGCATACAAATCAAAATCAGCAGCTTCAGTTACTTTAACGGTTGCAAACTCCCCTGTTTTGAGGTATGTATTAGTAGCATCAATCAATACTTCATTATCAACATCTGGAGAATCAAACTCGGTTCTTCCAACAAAGTAAGTACCTTCTTTACGGTCTATAACAACCTTAAAAGTTTCTCCAATTTTTGCTTGATTCAATTCCCATGAAATTTGAGATTGAATTTCCATAATTTCATTAGCTCTTGCTAACTTTACCTCTTCAGGCACATCATCTTCTAAATTAAAAGCATGTGTATTTTCTTCATGAGAATAGGTGAAACAGCCTAAACGTTCAAAACGCATCGCTTCTACCCACGCTTTTAAGGTCTGGTAATCTTCTTCTGTTTCTCCTGGGTATCCAACAATTAAGGTCGTTCGGATAGTCATTTCTGGAACTGCTGCTCTAAATTGAGTAAGAAGTTTTGTGGTTTTAGCCTGTGTCGTCCCACGACGCATACTTTTAAGAATTTTGTCTGAAATATGTTGTAGTGGAATATCAAGGTAATTACATATTTTAGGCTCACGCTTCATAACGTCTAAAACGTCTAACGGGAAGCCTGTTGGAAATGCATAATGCAAACGAATCCATTCTACTCCTTCAACTTTTACTAGCGCCTCTAAAAGCTCAGCTAAATTTCTTTTTTTGTATATATCTAAACCGTAGTATGTTAAATCTTGAGCGATTAAAATCAATTCTTTAACCCCGTTAGCTGCTAATTTCTCAGCTTCAATAACAAGATTCTCTATCGGAGTAGATTTATGTTTCCCTCGCATTAATGGAATGGCACAAAAACTACAAGGACGATCACAACCTTCAGCAATTTTTAGATAAGCGTAATTCTTTGGAGTAGTTGTTAGGCGTTCTCCTATAAGCTCATGCTTATAGTCAGCTCCTAAAGCCTTTAACAATTGTGGTAATTCCGTGGTTCCAAAATACTGATCTACATTAGGAATTTCTTTCTGCAAGTCTGGCTTATAGCGCTCACTTAAACAACCCGTCACAAACACTTTATCAACTTCTCCATCCTCTTTCTTCTGCATGTAATCTAAAATCGTATTAACACTTTCTTCTTTGGCATTGTTAATAAAGCCACAGGTATTAATAACTACTACATTTCCTTCCCCTTCGTGAACTACATCTTTTCCACTCGCTTTGAGTTGCCCCATTAACACTTCACTATCATAGACGTTTTTGCTACAGCCTAAAGTGATCACATTAATTTTATTTTTTTTAAGTGTTTTAGTTCTCATGATATGATACTATTAATGTTGAGGTTTATTTGAAAAATGAATCTACAAATTCAAACTTATTAAAAACTTGAAGATCTTCTATACCTTCTCCTACGCCTATATATCTTACAGGAATTTTAAACTCGTCACTAATTCCAATGACAACACCACCCTTAGCAGTGCCGTCTAATTTAGTAATCGCTAGGGCAGTTACTTCGGTAGCAGCTGTAAATTGCTTGGCTTGTTCAAAAGCATTCTGTCCAGTAGAACCATCAAGTACCAGCAGTACTTCATGAGGCGAATGCTCTACTACTTTTCGCATAACACGCTTGACCTTGGTCAATTCATTCATCAAATTAACTTTATTATGTAAACGTCCGGCTGTATCTATAATAACCACATCTGCATTAGAAGTGACAGCACTTTGTAAAGTATCAAATGCAACAGAAGCAGGGTCACTTCCCATCGACTGTTTAATAATTGGAACTCCTACTCGGTCAGCCCAAACCTGTAGCTGATCGATAGCCGCAGCTCTAAATGTGTCAGCCGCTCCTAAAACGACATTAAGTCCTTGCTTTTTTAGTTGATAAGCTAGCTTTCCAATAGTAGTGGTTTTTCCGGCTCCATTAACACCCACTACCATTATAACGTAAGGTTTATTTGTTTGGGGAATTGTAAAATCAATATCTTCACCAGAATTAGTTTCAGATAACAAACCTGCAATTTCTTCTCTAAGAATTAGATTTAGTGCTTCAGTACCAACATATTTATCTTTGGTCACTCTTGCTTCAATTCGGTCGATTACTTTTAGGGTCGTATTTACACCAACGTCACTAGTAACAAGAACTTCCTCTAAGTTATCTAATACATCTGCATCTACCTTAGATTTACCTACAACAGCTTTACTTAACTTGTCAAAAAAGTTAGAGTTGGACTTCTCCAGACCTTTATCTAAAGTCGCCTTTTTGTCTGATGAAAATATCTTTTTAAAAAAACTCATAAGTCAACAATTTCTCTATTTACAAAAATAGCATTAAATGTGAGGAAATTAAAAAATAAAAGCCGCTTTATAATAAAGCAGCTTTAAATATGATACTGTAAAAACTATCTTATTTTTTACTTAAGAAGTCACTTACCTTTTCAGGCGTCATAATAGATTCAACAAAAATATAAGCTCCAGATTTCTCTGACTTAACCATTTTGATCGCTTTAGTTAGACGCTTTGACCCAGTTTGTAAGGATGCTACTGATTTCTTTGCCATGATTCAAATGTGTTACGTTTGAAAATTACTTTCGTAAAATTCTTAAATTATTTAATTTCTTTGTGAACCGTCATTCTCTTAAGGATGGAGTTAAATTTCTTAATCTCCATACGATCAGGCGTATTCTTCTTGTTCTTAGTTGTAATATATCTAGAAGTTCCTGGTTTTCCGGACTCCTTGTGCTCAGTGCACTCTAAAATTACTTGAACTCTATTTCCTCTTTTTGCCATTTTACAGTGCTTTTATTGGTCGTTTATTTTAAAAAACCTTTAGTCTTTGCTTCTTTTATTGCTGCATGAATACCAATTTTGTTGATGGTTTTCAAAGCTGCTGTAGAAACCTTTAGGGTTACCCAGTTATCTTCTTCTGGAATATAAAAACGTTTTTTAATCAGATTTACATTAAATCTACGCTTAGTTCTATTTAAGGCATGAGATACATTGTTTCCAAACATTGCTCTTTTACCAGTAAGTTCACAAATTCTTGACATTTTTCTTAACTTTAATTGTTTTGTTGTTTCAAAACGAGGTGCAAAAATACGAATTCTTTAGAAGTACGCAAACTTTATTTTAGCATTTTTTAAAAATTTCTTTCTGGAGTAATGTAAAGGCCATCGTAACTGCTTTCTGAACCACCCTAAGTCGTTGTTTACCAAAGTTAAACTGCTCTGAAAATACTCCATAAGGGGTTGCTATTGCAATACACACAGTCCCTATTTCAGCTTCAGAATCCCCTTTACTGGGCCCAGCATTTCCCGTTGTTGCTAATCCATAATCAGAATTAAATAATTTCTTAACATTTTGAGCCATCGACTCAGCTACTTGATTGCTGACTACTGAATGCAACTCAATTAGTTTAGGATCCACTTTTAAAATATCTGTTTTAGAATCCATTGCATAAGCAACTAGCCCCCCCTTAAAATAACTTGAAGCACCAGAGTAAGCTGTTATGTTTTCTGCAATTTTACCCCCCGTACAACTTTCGGCTACGGCAAATGTTTTTCCTAGTTTCGTTAGTTGATTTCCTATGATCTGTTCTATAGATGATTGTTCTTCAAAACCCACAAAAATATCGCTAATTAAAGGGATCAACGTGGCAACTTGATCTTCAACTTCGTGTGTAACCACTGACTTGTCAAACCCCTTAGAAGATAACCTAAGGCGCACTCTTCCAAGGTTTGGTAAATATGCTAACTTAATAGACTCTGGTAAAGCAGACTCCCATTCTTTTATTCGGTCTGCAATAACACTCTCTCCTAAACCATAGGTTAAAAGTGTTTTATGAAGAATGAAAGGCCTTTTAAATTTCTTAGAAATTCGCGGTAAAACCTCATCGTTCATAAGTCCTTTCATTTCGTAAGGCACCCCAGGTAAAGAAATAAATATTGTATTATTTTTTTCTAGCCACATACCAGGTGCACTTCCTGATTTATTCATCAAAGATGTTGCCTTTGAAAGCACTAAGGATTGATCAATATTTACTTGAAGAAGTGGCTGTTTCACAAAATTTTTCCACAAGTACTTTATATTTTCTAGAACAGCTTGATCGTACTCCAAAGTGTCATCAAAATACTCAGCTAAGGTTGTTTTTGTAATATCATCTTTAGTTGGCCCTAAACCTCCGGTAATAATAACGATATCAACATTTTTTTCAGCAGCTTGAAAGGCCTCTAAAATATGAGCCTTATCGTCTTGCACAGAAGTTATTTGGTAAACTGAAACACCAATATTATTTAATTCCTTCGAAATAAATGCAGAATTAGTGTCTATGATTTGCCCTATTAAAATTTCATCTCCAATGGTAATAATTTCTGCCTTCATAACTTATTTAACTTTAATCGAAAAGAATTCATCGTCTCCAATGTAGCCCTTTAATGAATCATTAGACTCCACTTTACCGACTCCTGATGGGGTGCCTGTAAAAATGATATCCCCAATTTTTAATGTGAAAAACTTAGAAACATAAGCTATAATCTCATCAATTCCCCACAACATATCTTCTGTAGTAGCAGACTGTACAGTTTCATTATTTTTAAGAAGACTGAACGGTAATTTATTTAAATTTTCAAAGCTTGATTTAGAGACCCACTTACCAATGACTGCCGAGCCATCAAATGCTTTAGATATTTCCCATGGCAGGCCTTTCTGCTTAAGTTGCTGTTGAAGGTCACGTGCTGTGAAATCAATCCCTAAACCAATTTGTTCGTAATATTTATGGGCAAATTTTGAATCAATGTATTTTCCAACCCTGTTAATTTTAACCAAGACCTCAACTTCATGATGTACTTCATTAGAAAAATCTGGAATAAAAAATGGCTGTTTTTTTAAAAGAATTGCGGTATCGGGTTTTAGGAAAATAACAGGATCTGTTGGTTTTTCACTTTTGAGCTCTGAAATATGCTGGGCATAATTACGACCAATACAAATTAACTTCATTATTATAGCTTATTATTAAACGACCGTAACTTTATGGCCGTTAACACCTTTTTAGTATACAAAGGGAAGTCAGCTGATTGCAGCCAACCAAAATACCCAGGCTCTCTTTCAAGTATCTCGGTTACTTTTTTACCCTTATGCTTTCCAAAAGAAAAACACTCCTCTCCATCTTCATCAAAGGCAATAAACCCTGCAAAATCTGCAATTTTTTTTCGAGAGCTAAACTCTGCTAAAAATCTAGTATCATTTTCTAAATTATCATAACGATCTAGTTGTGCTTTTAACACCTCATATGTAGCCATTGTATCCGCTTCGGCACTATGTGCGTCTTCTAAACTCCTGTCGCAATAAAACTTAAAGGCAGCTGTCAAAGTACGCTGTTCCATTTTATGAAAAATAGTTTGTACATCTACAGAACGGCGATTTTTCATGTCAAAATCAATACCTGCTCGTAACATTTCTTCTGCTAACAAAGGAATATCAAATCGATTGGAGTTAAACCCGCCTAAATCAGAATCTTTAATCCATGTATTAACTTCCTTCGCTAACTCATTAAATGTTGGCTCATTTGCTACTTTTTCATCTGTAATTCCGTGAACTGCAGTCACTACTGCTGGAATTGGAATTTCTGGGTTTACCAACCAAGTTTTCTTTTCTTCAGACCCATCAGGATTTACTTTCAATATAGATATTTCAACAATTCTATCTTTAGTAATACTTATGCCTGTTGTTTCTAAATCAAAGAAACAAATAGATTTATTAAGGTTTAATTGCATATTTATAGTGTTCTGTTAGCGTCCCATGCTTCTAAGTAATCTTTGACTGTCTTTAAAAACTGTCCTCCTAAAGCTCCGTTTACTACCCTATGGTCATAGGAATGTGATAAAAACATTTTTTGTCTGATACCTATGAAATCCCCTTCGCTAGTTTCGATAACTGCCGGCACTTTTCTAATAGCTCCAAGCGCTAAAATCCCAACTTGTGGTTGATTTATGATTGGCGTTCCCATAATACTTCCAAAGCCACCAACATTAGTCACTGTATAAGTACCATCTTGAATATCGTCTGGCTTGAGTTTATTTGTTCGAGCTCGTAACGCTAAGTCATTAACTCGTTTAGTCATACCAACTAAATTCAATTGGTCTGCGTTTTTAATTACTGGTACAATTAAGTTTCCATCCTCTAAAGATGCAGCCATACCAATATTAATATTTTTACGTTTAATTATTTTTCCGTCTTGAACAGAGATATTAAGCATTGGGTGCACAGTAAGTGCATATGCTATCGCTTCCATAAATATTGGAGTAAACGTGATATTCTCTCCCTCTCGTGCTTTAAACGATTCTTTTATTTTTAATCTCCAGTTCCATATTCTTGTAACATCAACTTCAATAAATGATTGTACATGAGCAGATGTTTGAATTGAATCTGTCATATGTTTAGATACTAGTTTACCCATACGTGACATTTCAATGATTTCATCTTCTCCGCGACTTATAACAGGGCTTGCAGTAGATGACCTTTGTGAAACTGGTTGTGTAACTGGTTTGGATACCTCAACCCTAACGGGTTTTGGAGCTGGTACATTAGACAAATAGGCTAGGATGTCATTTTTAGTAACCCTTCCATCCTTTCCAGAGCCTTGAATTAAATCAAGTTGTGCTTGTGAAACTCCTTCTTTTTTGGCAATGTTTTTGACTAAAGGGGAATAAAAACGAGTTTCGTTAGATTGAACAGACTTCATTTCGTCTTTTACCTTTGAAATGGAAGTCTCAAGTTGCACTACCTCTTTCGGATCTGAAACCTCTGCAACTGTTGCTGCTGGCACTGTAATTTCCTGAGTATCGGATTCTGTTTCAATAATCGCAATAGTTTGACCAACTTCAATAACATCATCAACTTCAAAAAGTTTCTGAATCAAAACTCCTTCAACTTCACTGGGCACCTCACTATCTACTTTGTCAGTAGCAATTTCTAAAACGGGTTCGTCAGCATCAATTTTATCACCTACATCTTTGAGCCAAGCTGTAAGTGTTGCCTCTGCTACACTCTCACCCATTTTGGGTAATTTAAGTTCGAATTTTGCCATAGGATAATATGATTGGGTGTGTGAGTTTAGACTACAAATTTACGAAAATAGATGAAACTATTCAGTAATTTTAAAATTGTATTATTTCTCCCTTTGTATCTGCCGAAGTGCTGCCTATAATATAAGAGCAATTTTTGGGCTGTATTTTAAATATGCACTGCTTGTATTCATTAACTTGCATGTGTTCAATAATCGACTTAAACGAGATTCCCGCTGCATCAAATATAACTTGATTTCCAGCTCTAATCTGATCAAGACTGGACGCTATTACTGGGTTTAACTTGGCTATTAATTTCTGATCAGGTTCCTTAGAGAACAAGAGAGAAAGACTGGGGTTTTTCAGGCTTACTTTTTGTGCTGAGCTAAACAAAATCATCCATTTAACACCCAAATATATTAAGAAATTAAATAGTCTACTTTTTTTAAAATGTTTATTATAAAAAATCTGCATTGCGCCATAAAATCGCCTAAGATAAACCTCATCTTTACGGGTACTTTCACCTTTGTAATGAATAACGGATACATCTCCATAATAATAATTATCGTAACCTGATTTGAGGGACTTATAGGACAGGTCAATGTCTTCTCCATACATGAAATAATCCTCATCAAAACCTCTTAATAATTTATAAACATCTTGTTTTATAAGCATGAAAGCGCCTACTAGCACATCTACTTTTCCAACCCCATATTCTGAAACATGGTTTGCGTAATAGCGGTTGGAGTTTCCTAATATTTTTTTAATTGCAATACTAACCAAAGGAATGTTCCGCTTACTTTCATGTAAAAAATCACCCGCTCCATCAATTAATCTACAGCCAACAATTCCAAGGTTTGATTTACTATCAGCGAAATCCATGACTTTTAGAAAGGTGTCTTCTGAAACAACTGTATCTGGATTCAGTATACATACATACTCTCCTTTAGCCACTTCCACAGCCTGATTATTTGCTTTTGAAAACCCTACATTTACTGCATTTTTAATTAAAGTTACGGAAGGGAATTTTGAAACAACCATCTCACAACTAGCGTCATCAGAATTGTTGTCAATCACAATAATTTCGGAAGGAATTCCTTCCAAAGCAGCTTCTACACTTTGTAGGCAAAGCTCGAGAAAATAACGAACATTATAATTTAGAATGACTACTGATAGCTTCAAGATAAATTAAGATTTAATAGAAAGTTCAAATGGAATTCTATTGGTTATACTTCTTCCAAGAGTCACTTCATCGGCATACTCCAATTCGTCACCAACAGAAATTCCTCGTGCAATCGTGGAAATAACAACTTCGGTATCTTGAATTTGTTTAAATATATAAAAATTAGTCGTATCCCCTTCCATTGTAGAACTCAAGGCAAAAATAAGTTCCTTTACAAGTCCCGAACGAACTTTTTCAACTAAACTATTAATTTTCAGATCATGAGGGCCAATTCCATCCATAGGAGATATTTTACCTCCTAACACATGATATACCCCTCTAAATGAAGCAGTACTCTCTACAGCCATCACATCTCTAATATCTTCAACAACACACACAACATCTTGTTGTCTATTTGTGTTGATGCAAATTTCACACAAGTCTGAATCACTAATATTATGACAGTTTTTACAAAAATTAATATTTTGGCGCATGGCCTGAAGTGCCTCTGTTAAATGCAACGTTTGAGATACTGGCTGACGCATTAAATGAAGAACAAGACGTAAAGCAGTTCGTCGACCAATTCCAGGCAATTGTGCCACTTCGTCCACTGCACTTTGTAGTAATTTTGATGAAAATTCCATGACACAAATTTAGATAAAAATATACGAACTTATGTCATCAATTT
>CAJIZJ010000027.1 GCA_905181825.1 uncultured Flavobacteriaceae bacterium | reverse complement strand
GAAGTTACGAAATTACTGGTTCCAACCCCTCCAGTTTATGGAACTGAATACAACTATTCTGATACTGATGGCAATGGCGTTTACGACTCAGATATTGACACTAGAGGCTCGATTGTTAATAGCAATGTGATTATTGAAGGTCAAAGCCAAGACGTCAATTTTATGTCCGGGGTTTTTCAATCCTTTAACGACGCCCCAGGTGGGTTTAGTGAAGAGCTAGATGAGTTTACATGGGCCCTTGGAGCAGAGTATCTATATCAAGACTCTTTTGCATTAAGAGCCGGCTATTTTAACGAAAATGAATTCAAAGGAGCGCGTAAATTTTTCTCCTTAGGCGCTGGGTTTAAATACACCACAATCGATATTGACTTGTCATACCTGTTCTCAGCTTCGAAAGTACAAAGCCCTTTGGAAAACACCCTTCGTTTCTCTTTATCTTTTAATATCGGAGACGGCGAATACACGGAATACTAATATACCAATCAAATAAAATTAATAAAAACTATTGCCGGTTGCAATAGTTTTTTTGTCTCCAATAGTTATGAAAAAAATAAAAATTGAAACTGAATTTGATGTTTACGATACTATAAGCGAGTTAGCAATGTCAGTTCAAAATCTAATAAAAAAGGCTACTGAGGCTCGCGAAAAAGCCTACGCACCCTATTCTCAGTTTTTGGTTGGTGCCGCATTAGAGCTAGAAAATGGAGAGATTATTTTAGGGAACAACCAAGAAAATGCCTCTTACCCCTCTGGTTTGTGTGCAGAACGAACTGCTATTTATTACGCAGGAGCTGAATTCCCAAATCAAAAAATACTTAGAATGGCTATTGTAGCAGGTTCTACAAAGAATCCGACAACGAAACCAATCCCCCCTTGTGGTGCCTGTAGACAAGCATTATCAGAGTACGAAGTCAAACAAAACTCCGAAATGGAGCTGTATTTCATGGGGACTTCAGGGCAAATAGCATTCTCAAAGTCAGTCGAAAATATCCTTCCTTGGGTGTTTGATAAAACCGTACTATAACGTTTTTTTAAAAAATTAACCCCTACTCTTTTTAGGTTATCAATCAAAGTATTACTTTTGTATTTACATTAAATTAAATTACTGTAACAACATGCAGAAAATAACCAAAGAAGTCTACCTTGATTGGTATGAGAATATGATGTTATGGCGAAAGTTTGAAGACAAACTAGCTGCCGTTTATATCCAGCAAAAAGTAAGAGGATTTCTCCACCTTTACAATGGTCAAGAAGCAGTCCTAGCAGGCGCTTTGCACGCTATGGATTTATCTAAAGACAAAATGATCACTGCCTATCGAAATCATGTGCAACCAATTGGGATGGGCGTAGATCCGAGACGTGTCATGGCTGAACTTTTTGGAAAGGCGACAGGAACTTCTCAAGGTTTAGGTGGCTCAATGCATATTTTTTCTAAGGAAAAAGGATTTTATGGTGGCCACGGAATTGTAGGGGGACAAATACCTTTAGGAGCTGGAATGGCTTTTGGAGATAAATACCACGAAACTGGTGCTGTAACGCTTTGTTATTTTGGAGATGGTGCCGCACGTCAAGGCTCCTTACACGAAACATTTAATATGGCTATGCTATGGAAGCTTCCAGTAGTGTTTGTTTGTGAAAATAACGGCTATGCGATGGGAACATCTGTAGATCGAACAGCTAACCATACAGATATTTGGAAACTAGGATTAGGATACGAAATGCCTTGCGGACCTGTTGATGGGATGAACCCTGTCAAAGTAGCAGAAGCATTTGACGAAGCCATTCAACGTGCCAGAAGAGGTGATGGACCTACCTTTTTAGAAATGAAAACCTACCGTTACAGAGGCCACTCTATGAGTGATGCACAACACTACCGAACAAAAGACGAGGTAAAAGAATACAAGAAGATTGACCCTATTACTCAAGTTTTGGATGTAATACTTCGTGAAGAATATGCTACTGAAGATGATATTAAAGTCATTGATAAACGTGTGAAAGAATTGGTTGCTGAATGTGAGAAATTCGCTGATGAGTCTCCATATCCAGAAAAAAATGTCATGTACGACGTTGTATACGAACAAGAAGATTATCCATTTTTACAACATAAATTATAAGTTATGGCTATTATAGTTAACATGCCCCGACTAAGCGACACCATGGAAGAAGGAACGGTGGCTAGCTGGTTGAAAAAAGTAGGAGATAAAATTGAAGAAGGAGACATTCTTGCAGAAATTGAAACCGATAAGGCAACAATGGAGTTTGAATCATTTAACGAAGGAACTTTACTACATATTGGTGTTCTAGAAGGAGAAACGACTATGGTCGATGAGCTTCTGGCTATTATTGGAGATGAAGGTGAAGATATTTCTGCACTATTGAACCCAACGACTGCCGTTGAAGAAACACCAGAAGAAATAGAGGCTCCAATTGAAGCTGCTGCATCTGTTGTAGAAACAAGTACTTCAAGCCTTCCGGAAGGAGTTATTGTGGTAACTATGCCACGCTTAAGTGACACCATGGAAGAAGGAACTGTTGCAAGCTGGCTCAAACAAGTTGGTGATGTTATTGAAGAAGGCGATATTTTAGCTGAAATCGAAACAGATAAAGCGACAATGGAATTTGAATCGTTTAACGAAGGAACTTTGTTATTCGTTGGGTTGCTAGAAGGTGACTCGGCAAAAGTAGACGATCTCTTAGCAATCATAGGGCCTGCAGGAACAGACGTTTCAGCAGTGGCTGCTAACTTTTCTACAACTGCACCAGCATCGGAAGAAGCGGCTCCAAAAGTAACCGCTCCCGTTGTTAAAGAAACAGTAATAACAGAAGCTGCACCAGTTGCAGTTCCAGTACCAAATACAACAGGACGCTTACATATTTCACCGCTAGCGCGAAAAATGGCAGACGATAAAGGGATTGCTTTAAACCAATTGGTTGGAAGTGGTGAAAACGGACGCATTATCAAACGCGATGTTGAAAACTTCACCCCCTCTGAAGTTATTTCTTCTGTAAGTATAGCAAAATTTGTACCAACCGGACAAGAAGACTCTGAAGAAATTAAAAACTCGCAAATGCGTAAAACCATTGCGAAACGTTTAGGTGAATCTAAATTTACAGCGCCACATTACTACTTGAATGTTGAGTTTGACATGGACAATGCTATGGCTTTTAGAGCACAATACAATACGGTACCAGACACTAAAATATCATTTAACGATATTATTGTTAAAGCATGTGCATTGGCTTTACGTGAGCATCCACAAGTAAATTCACAGTGGTTTGCAGATCGAATGAAACTCAACCACCACGTACATGTAGGTGTTGCCGTTGCTGTAGAAGATGGCTTAGTAGTACCTGTAGTTCGTTTTGCAAATGAGCAAAGCCTGCCACAAATTGGCGCTGCCGTTAGAGATTTTGCAGGGCGTGCACGAAACAAAAAACTAACCCCTCAAGAGATGGACGGCAGTACATTTACCGTATCTAACTTAGGGATGTTTGGAATAGAAAGTTTCACATCCATTATCAACCAACCCAACTCAGCTATTTTATCTGTGGGGGCTATTGTTCAAAAACCAGTGGTTAAAAACAGTCAAATTGTTGTTGGAAACACTATAAAACTAACCCTTGCTTGCGATCACCGAACAGTAGATGGAGCAACAGGCGCACAATTTTTACAAACTCTTAAGGGGTATATTGAGAATCCTGTGACCATGTTAGTCTAAAAATTATTGAAAACACAAAAAAAAAATCTACTCTGTTGAGTAGATTTTTTTTTTGTGTTTTACCAACGTTAGCCCTCCCACGTTTTAACACGCTTTCATATTTAAAAAACAAAAAGCTTAGATTGTTTTATTGTCTTAGATCCAAACAAGATTTAACTAGGTTATGAATATCTATATAAATGGGCCTTACTAATTTGTCTAGATAAATTTAAATTATACTTTAAACAAAAAACCCACTCGATTGAGTGGGTTTTTTGTTCTGTGGGCGCAGAGGGATTCGAACCCCCGACCCCCTGGGTGTAAACCAGGTGCTCTGAACCAACTGAGCTATGCGCCCTCTTGAAGGTCTGCAAATATAGTCTAGTTTTTCAATTCACAAAAGGTTTTTTTGTAAAAAATTAAATTATTTCAGCCACCACAAATGTACTGCCACCTATATAGATAACATCATCTTGAGAAGCGTTTTGTTTGGCTGTAATTAAAGCGGCTTTAACAGACTGACAAACAAGTCCTTCAAGACCATTTTCATTGAAAATACGAGCGAGTTCAGACGCCTCAAGTCCTCTAGGGACATTGGGTTTGCAAAAGTAATACTGCGCCTGCTTTGGAAATAGGCCTATTAGTGAACTGACATCTTTATCGTTCACCATGCCCAAAACAATGTGCAAGCGTTGAAATTTTTCGGCGCTAAGCTGTTTGAACACCAAACTAAGTCCCTCCCTATTATGTGCTGTATCACAAATAATTTTTGGCGAAGTACACAAAACGTCCCAACGACCGCGAAGTCCTGTGTTTTCGGTTACTTTTAGTAAGCCATGTTTAATTGCTTGAGAGGGGATTATAAACGACCCCGTATTTAAGATCGAAACGGTTTGCAGTACCGTACGTACGTTATGAATCTGGTAGTCGCCTTTCAGACTAGTTGAGTTGATTTCATCTATTAACTGATCGGCAAAATAAATCGATGCCTGTTCATTAGTGGCTTTGGCTCTAAAAACAGTTTCTGTGGCTGGCTGTGTTTCGCCAATCACTATGGGTGTATTTGGCTTTATAATCCCTGCCTTCTCCACTGCAATAGCTTCTAGAGTCGTGCCTAGAAACTGGGTATGGTCCAAACCAATATTAGTAATGACCGATACTTCAGGATTTAAGATATTAGTGGAATCCAAGCGGCCGCCAAGTCCGACCTCAACTACGGCAATGTCTACCTGTTGTTGTGCAAAATAATCAAATGCCATCCCCACAGACATTTCAAAAAATGACAATGAATTGGATACAAAAAAGGATTTGTTATGCGCCACAAAATCCACCACAAAATCTTTGCTGATCATTTGGCCATTAATGCGAATGCGTTCTCGGTAATCTTTTAAATGTGGAGACGTGTATAAGCCCACTTTATAACCAGCTTCTTGCAATACAGACGCCAACATATGCGCCGTAGATCCTTTCCCATTGGTCCCTCCAACGTGAACGGATTTGAATTTAAATTCTGGATGATTGAGCTGTTTGGCGAGTTTGAGTGTCTTACTTAAATCCGCTTTATAGGCTGATTTTCCCACGTTTTGATAAAGTGGTAATTGAGAAAATAGCCAACGAGTCGTTTCTGAATAATTCATTTATTGACGGACGCTAAAATCTACAATTACAAACCCAATTTGCTTAGAGGGTGCTTTGGAGTTAGCTGGCCATTTGTGGGAAAGCGCTGTTTTTTTTGCAGCATCGTATAAGCAACTATCTCCTGTTGTTCCTCTTTTTCCTGGGATGGCCTTGACGACTGTTCCGTTTTGATTGACATGAATTTCAACAACAACCGTACCTTCTTCATCACATTCAGGAATCTCTTTGGTTTTAGATGGGCGTCCACGCCCCTTAAGACCATAGCCTACACCGCCATTACCACTTCCTGGAGATCCAAAATAACTAGACGCATAGGGATTGCCATCTAGCTGACCTTTATCACCTGCCTCATTATCATCACCTTCTGATCCTTTGTCTGTACCTTGATCGGCTCCTATACCCCCCATAAGCGCGTCTAACTCTGCTTTCTTTTTAGCTTTTATGTCGGCTTGCTTTTTTAAGCGCTCGGCCTCAACTTTTGCTTTGGCATCTGATTCCGCTTTTGCCTTAACCGTTGCCTCAGCTTGCTGTTTGGCTTTTTCTGCTTCCGCATTTTTAAGGGCTATAGATTCTAAATCTTCCGCGGTTAGCACTTCCTCTGACGGGGCTGAATCACTTGATTCATTAGTTGGCACTATTTCGGACGCTTCAATTGGCTCTGTAACTGGTGTAGATTCTGAAGCGCGTGTTTCTTTGGGCTGTACCTGCCCGCTACCTGTATCAGAATACCCAAAATTAACCGCTACTCCATATTCTAAAGGAGGATCCATATAACCAGGACCCACTACAAATAAAAGCAAAACCAATAACAACATGATGACGGTCGTTAGTCGAGCCGAATATTTTTGATGTTTGGTTTTAAAGTAGCGCATCTTAATTAGGATTTACAGCTAATATAATCTTGAATTTATTACGGTTTGCAATGTCCATCACTTTAACAACATAATCAACAGGAACCGATTTCTCAGCTCTTAAAACAAGAGTGGGGGCCATTTCATTTTGAAGTAACTTAAGTAATTCGGATTCTAAATTTTGAACCTCAACTTCTTTTTGATCGATATAGAAAGCTAAGTCTTTTTGAATACTTACAGAAATTGATTTTTTATTTTCAGTTTTACCGCTAGCCGTAGGCAACAAAATGTCAATTGCGTTGGTAGTCACTAAAGTGGATGCTATCATGAAAAAGATCAATAATAGAAACACAATATCCGTCATTGACGACATGTTAAATTCTGGCGTAATTTTATTTCGACCTCTAAGATTCATATTATATAGGTTCGTTGAGTAAATCCAAAAACTCTACAGAATTAGCTTCCATTTGGTACACGACTTTATTAGTACGTCCTACGATGTGGTTATAAGAAATATATGAGATAATTCCAACAACTAAGCCTGCTACAGTGGTTGTCATAGCGGTATACAATCCATCAGCTAATAATTTAATATCTATTTGACCACCCGAATTAGCAATTTCAAAAATGGATAAGATCATGCCTATCACCGTTCCCAAAAACCCAATCATGGGCGCTGCTCCTGAAATAGTAGCAAGAATACTTACGTTTTTTTCTAGGCTATAGACCTCTAGTTTTCCTGCATTTTCAATGGCCGAATTAATGTCCGCAAGGGGGCGTCCAATTCGTGAAATCCCTTTGTGAATTAACCTAGAAACTGGAGAGTTAACATTTGTACAAAGTGCTTTTGCTGCTTCTATTTTACCATTGACTACATGGTCTTTTATTTGATTCATGAAGTTCGGATCTACCTTAGAAGCCGCTTTAATTGTAAATAGGCGTTCAAAATAAATATACAAAGCCACAACAAGTAGCCCTGTTAAAAGCGCTATTATAAGTTGACCAGCTAAACCTCCACTTTTAATTAGCTCAATAATCGATAGTGTTTTTTCGATTGATTCGGTCTCTAAAGACTGTGCAATTTCATCTTGAATCATATAAGTACAAATAAGTAGTTTAACTGAAAAACGCTAAAAATTAATAAAAATTATCTTTAGAACAGAGTTCTTGTAAAGAAAAAAGTAACCGCTCCTGCTAAAAACCCAATTAAGGCCAACCAGGATATCTTTTTTAAATACCAGAAAAAGTTAATTTTTTCCATCCCCATAGCAACAACTCCAGCTGCAGACCCAATAATAAGCATACTTCCACCGGTACCAGCAGCATAGGCAATAAAATGCCATAATTCATGATCCATAGGCTGTGAAAACATTCCAAGGGAAGCCGCTACTAATGGCACATTATCAATAACTGCTGATCCAACCCCCAATAAAAGAACGACTAGATCTGACACTTCAGCTCCTGGTAGTTCTGTGCCTAAAGCAGGAGTTGCAACTTTTAGCCAGTCGGCAAACCCAAACAAAACGCCTAGAGACTCAAGGGCCGCTACTGCCATTAAAATTCCTAAGAAAAATAAGATACTTGGTAATTCTATTTTTGATAAAGAATGGTGAACGGGACTGTGATGCACAGGACCTTCATGGTTGTCTTTATCTAATTCCTTTATGCTGAATTTTGAAGAACTAAATATTTCTGCAAATACCGCTACAATACCCAATGAAAGCATCATACCAACATATGGAGGAAGGTGGGTTACAACTTTAAATATCGGAACAAAAATAATCGCCGCTAAGCCCAAGTAGAGCATCGTCCCACTAAAACGTCCAGCTGGCTGAGATTGTGTTGTGTCAATTTCTAGAGATCCTTTAAATGCTGGAAGATAGGATGCTACAGCTGTAGGCACAACCATACACACTATTGAGGGAAGCAATAGGTACCCAAATAAATGCCCTGTGCTTACTTTGTTCGCTATCCATAGCATGGTTGTCGTTACATCTCCAATTGGGGAGAACGCACCTCCTGCATTGGCAGCGATCACAATAAGCCCTGCAAACCATAAACGCATTTTACGGTCGATAATTATTTTTTGCAGTAATGAGATTAAAACAATCGTAGCGGTTAAGTTATCTATAATGGCTGACAACACAAATGCTAAGATGGCAAAAATCCATAGTAGCTTTGATTTCTTTTTAGTTTGAATGAAGTTTTTAATAGTCGAAAAACCATTGAAATAAGCAATAATTTCTACAATGGTCATCGCTCCCAGTAAGAACACAAGAATTTCTGCTGTTTTCCCTAAATGATGCAGTAATGTTTCTTCTAGGATATGCATTTTTTCGCTATGATCAAATGCTTTAAAATTATCTATAAGAGCATGCTTACTCGAGTCAAACCAGTTTTGAAAATCGTCGACTCCAAAAGAAACTAAGGCCCAGCTAATGGCCATCATGACCAAGGCTGGAATTAATTTATCGATTTTTAAAGTATGTTCTAAAGTGATTGCTAAATAGCCTAGTACAAATACAATTATAATAACTGCTTCCATTGGTTAAATTTTATATTATAAAGTCACAATCTTGAATGACTGTGACTACGAAACAAATATAAAAAACAAAATAATCATTAAAAAGATTTAATGTTATTATTAGGTAAATAAACTCGACCACTACAATGGTCTTGACTAGCCCCTGTTACACTTTGAAGACAGTTTGGCAACTCTTTCAATCTTAGCACTCCTAAAAACCCAAAAATCAGGGCTTCTTTGAATTCTATAATCATGGGGTCAGCGAGTGTTAACTCATGTAAACTAAGACTTGCGATTCGCTGCATAAGAAAGTTGTTATACACACCACCACCAGTATGTAATCCCTTTTTCAAGTTATTCTCTTTTAAAACGGACGAAATCTGAAAAGCGCAATGCTCTACCACGGTTCTCATTATTTCCTCAAGCTCAATCTCATAGCTATCAATTAATGGAATTATATGCTCTTGTACCCACTCTAATCCTAATGATTTAGGTGGATGTGAGGCATAAAAACCCAAGGCATTCAAATCGTTAAGTAAAGGCAGACAAATGGTTCCTTTTGAAGCTATACGGCCTTCAGAGTCATAGGACAACCCTAAAGGATTCACATAGTGATTTAGGACAATATTAACTGGACAAATATCAAAAGCAATCCGCTTATTCCCTTGTTCAAAAGAGAGGTTTGCAAAGCCTCCTAAGTTAATACAATAGTCATAGTTTGAAAACAGCAAGGCATCCCCTATTGGAACCAAAGGAGCCCCTTGCCCCCCTAAAGTGACATCTTGAGTACGAAAATCACAAACTACTGTTTGATTTAAATAATTAGCGATTTCTGGTAAGTTTCCTATTTGAAGCGTTTTCCCTTTGTTGGGCTGATGAAAAACTGTGTGACCATGACTACAAACAGCATCAATAGGAGCTTCAGGTTTTTTTTTAATAAAGGTAGAAATTACTTCAGATAGAAGCTGTGTATAATCATTGTTTAGCTGTACTAACTTTGAAGAGCTTAATGCAATCCCTGTTCGCAAGCGATCTTGCCAATACTCAGAATATCCAATAGTTTGAGCATCGATAATATGAAACTTCCATGAACTTACATATTCAAAATGCACATAGCATAAATCAATGCCGTCAAGAGAGGTTCCAGACATCACTCCGATAACAAAAAAGTTAGTTTTATTTTTAACCTGTAGTAAAGTCATAGCATATTTTTTAACATTTACTATGCGTGCATAGTAAATTTACCTATATTTGGAGGACAAATTAAAAATTTATGAATTTCTCCCTTTCTGAAGAACAACAAATGGTACGTAAAGCAGCACGTGATTTTGCACAAACCGAATTAAAACCTGGCGTAATTAAACGCGACGAACTCCAAGAATTTCCCGACAATTTAGTGAAAAAAATGGGAGCATTGGGCTTTATGGGTATTATGGTAGACCCCAAGTACGGCGGAAGCGGCATGGATACGATATCCTATGTTTTAATTATGGAAGAACTATCTAAAGTAGATGCCTCTGCTTCGGTGATTGTATCCGTAAACAATTCTCTTGTATGTTATGGACTTCAAACATATGGATCGGAAACACAGAAAGAAAAATACTTACCAAAGTTAGCCTCCGGAGAAGCTGTAGGGGCCTTTTGTTTGAGTGAACCAGAAGCTGGAAGTGACGCCACCTCCCAACAAACAACCGCCATAGATCATGGAGATTATTATTTAATTAACGGCACTAAAAACTGGATTACTAGTGGAGGACGTTCGGACGTATATATTGTTATCGCACAAACAGATCGTTCTAAGGGATCTAAGGGTATTAATGCGTTTATTATCGAAAAAGGAATGGCTGGATTTGAGATAGGCCCCAAGGAAGATAAACTTGGAATTCGGGGTAGCGATACCCATACACTACAATTTAATGACGTGAAAGTGCCGAAGGAAAACCGAATTGGGGAAGATGGATTTGGATTTAAATTTGCTATGAAAACCCTTTCTGGTGGTCGAATAGGCATCGCAGCTCAAGCGCTTGGCATTGCATCTGGCGCATACGAACTCGCACTAGCTTATTCCAAACAGCGAAAGGCTTTTGGAACAGAAATATGCAATCACCAAGCCATCGCTTTTAAACTGGCTGATATGGCAACCGATATTGAAGCGGCTCGACATATGGTAATGAAAGCAGCTTGGGAAAAAGACCAAGGAGTTTCTTACGATACATCAAGTGCAATGGCAAAACTTTTTGCCTCCAGAATCGCGATGGAACACTCCGTAGAAGCAGTTCAAATTCATGGTGGTAATGGCTTTGTAAAAGACTATCATGTAGAACGCTTGATGAGAGACGCCAAAATTACGCAGATCTACGAAGGAACTTCAGAAATCCAAAAAATGGTCATATCAAGAGCTATTTTAAAAAATTAAAAAAAACTTTAACTGCTTAGTAAAAAACAAACAATACGTCATTATGTCCTTTTAAAATAGCGCCAATTAATATATATTAGATGCATATTTAAGGAAGGCTATGAAAGAAAATAAAAGAGCAAGCTATATTGAGAAGGTATTAAAAAACATGCCAAACTCTTGGTTGAATAATACAACACATCGACTCGATATATACGACGAAAAATTAGCCAAAATACAATTTACGCAGCAATTTGAGATTTTATATAATAACGACAATTATGAACAACTGGCGTTGAAAAACCTGCCTACTGCGTACGATTATATTAGGCTAGGCCATCCTTTATCTTGTATACTAGAGTGGGCTCTAGGAAAATCAAATAATATAAGACCCGAAAATGTAATAAGCTTTTCATCAAAAACGATTCCTGTACTAGCAATCTTGAGAAAAAACTTATTGAATAATAAAAACACACAGATCAGTTATATTGGAGAGACACCTAAATTCCTAAAAGGCAGAACCCTTAAGGATGTTTACGGCTATAAATATGAACTAAATAAGATAACAACTGAAGATGATCTCCTGGATTTTGACGGAACGTCCATTTTTATCTCAAACCTATCTAAGGACACAAATATAGTCCTTCCCAACACCATTGATTTTTATCTTAATTGCTATACTGAACTTGGAAGTATATTGCTTGTTAACAAAAGTTGTAATGAAGATTATATACCAGAAATTCAACATGTTCGTAGGAGAGAAACGATTGCAATGACTCCAGCAAATTGTGTAATAGTACTAAAATCTCTGTTAAATGAAACTAGCATAGGTAGTAAAACACATACGGAGTCTAAAAACAAAAGACTAGTAACAAACTCGATTTTAGAAATTACAGGGACCAAAACAACTCCCATTATTGGCTCAAGTGGACTGTCAATACAGTACGCTATTATGATGGGGCTTATTCATGATGCACTAGAAAGACACCCGGGAAAAGATATTAAAATTATTGTGCCTACAAATTGTTACGGAGGCACCAACGACCAAGCTAGACGGGTAGCGAGATGTATTGCAAACGTGCAAGTAGTAGATCTAGATGTTGATGGCAAAAATGATATGGTTCAAAGTATTGATCGTGTTTTAGACACACTAGCAAGTGAAGATGCAGTCCCCTATATAATCGCTGAAATTCCAACAAACCCAAGGGTTGAAGTTCCTAGTCTTATCAAATTACAAAAGGTATTAACTAAAGACCGGAACACTAAAAACAACAAAATTGCTATCAAAGCTGTTTTTATACTAGACCAGACATTTTGCCCTAATATTCGTTTTATGGGCGAAAACAAAACACTTTCAACAGTGAGTGCCATTTCCTATGTTAGTGGGTCAAAATTTCCAAGTGGTGGCCTATGTACTGCTGGTTACTGTGTAGCAAATGAAAAAGCAGCAGTACTGATGAAAAAAATCGAAACACATCTAATGTTGTGCAATAACGAGGCGACTCCACTTCAAGTTGAACTTTTAGCAAAACAATTACCCTCTATGAATCATAGAATTCAAGAAGCCTACAAAAATACGCGTCGGTTTGTAAACTTCATAAAAACTACTTTACCAAACGCTAAAATTAACTTTGTATCTGAGGAGTTAGCAAAAGAAGGGTATACTCCATCGGTATTTTCATTAGACCTTCCAGCCAGGGGAAGTACAGACGAAGAAAAAGAAACATTTAAGAGGGCCTTAAATCTTAAGTTAATAAATTTAATGATTCAGGAAATACCAGATGAAAGTAAATTCTGCGTTAGCTATGGACAATTAAAAGGATGTTATTGGACAATTCCTGCTACATCTACACAAGGAACAACAAAAGAAGAGGATAAAGACTATATTGTCAGAGTTTCATTATCTCCAGAAATGGACATTAAGCGGCATGAAGACATCTTCATGAACTTTGTAAGCAGCCTTTAAACTATTTATAAATTTCAGCAACCCTTACAGTTCTTATTGAATCTTAACTATAAAGGAGAGAGAATACCACTCATTTTCTGAAAAAATACAGTAAAAAACCTCATAAGCTCCTATTACTAACTGGTAGTATAATTCTAAAAATAAAAGAATTCTTTATTTTATTTCTTACCATGCTTGAAATCGCTTTGGATATAATCATATGAGCAAGCAAAAGATTAAAAAACAAAAAATCCCTAACAACTAAATGTTAGGGATTCTCAAAAAAGGCGGTGACCTACTCTTCCACAAATGTAGTACCATCGGCGCTAATGGG
>CAJIZJ010000026.1 GCA_905181825.1 uncultured Flavobacteriaceae bacterium | reverse complement strand
ACTGAAAGGTAAAAGTTCAAAATCATCTCTTTGAAGGTAATTGAATTTATAATCTTTATATATAGACAAGATTGTATCTACTTGAATCGTATCATTTTTTTGCGTAATTATCAGATAATCTTGAATTTTTGCTTTATCATTTTTAACTGCCTGTTTTGAGGATCGGCTAGAGAGAGAATCCATATCTAAGCGGTTTGAATTAACATTACTTGACAACTGTTTTCTCTTTTTGAGAGAAGATCTGTCTTGAGAAAATACCGTGTTTCCAATAAGAAAGAAGAAAAGAATGAAAACTAATTTATTCATATATAAGAGTCTAATAACAAATTATTATTGGGACAAAAATAGTAAATATCTAATCTATTTTGCTCATAATTTAACATACAAAGATGGTGCAAATGTAAATACAATACTATGATAACATAGAGAAATGAGAGATTTATTTTAAAACCTGATAGGGTTTATAATTATTAAATAAAAATAACCCCTGAGCTAGTTTGAATAAGCTCAGGGGTTTTATGATAGACCACTATTGAAGTTTGTTTTGTATAATAAATTATTTTTAACCGAAAAATAAACCATAAACTCTGAGTGCTTGATCATCCATTTTTGTAAATGTTCCAGCTGGGTTTATATAAGAGTTTGTATCGGAGGAAAAAGAACCTTCACCTGTATAAAGCATTCCCTGGCTTGTAGCCTCTGGATTATTATAAAATTCAATTAAAGGCATAAAACTTGCCTCTAAAACAATGGCATTTGCTGTCCCATATGGTTCATCATATTCTTGAAATAGTCTATTATTGCTTATAGTTGACTTATTATAACAGTAAAAGACAGTGAAAGCTACTCCATCGGCTACGCGTGTTACTTGTGTAAGTAAATAATTATCGCAATTATCACTATCAAAATTAAATATAAATTGAAACTGAGTAAATACAAATACTCCATCTCCAAATTGAGCATCTAAATTAGCATTAATTTGATCTATTACAAGTTCTTGAAAGCAGGGGCTTGTTAATGCGTTATTTCCAAGAGATAATCTATAAAGATATCCTGTTGGTCCTAGTGTGGGTAAATCTAAATTTACATCATCTCCTGTAGGAGTAGTCATCAATGTTTGAAATATTCTTGCAGTAGCTCCATTTACAGTTGCCACATATTGAGCTCCTGGTGCACTGGAGTCTAAGATAAAATCTTTAAAACTATTATTACCAACTTCTAATGCTGGGCTGATTGTTATGGCTGGTTCTCCGTCAATTAATGTAAAAGCAACTCCGAGTCCATAGCTCGAACTAACTACTTCTGCATTTGCAGTTTCTAAATCAATGAAGATGTTATCTGAATCATAATTCAAAGTATAATTAATAGTTTCTCCACTATTATTTATTTCCATCGCAAATATATTAAAAACAGATGCCGTTGCGCAATCTACATCAGTAAAAGCCTGTCTATTAGCATAAGTAATATCAGAACTAGCAACACTTTCCGTATCAAAGTTTGTAAAACCAGATGGCGAAATAACAAAAATACCCCTACTCCGAATTTCTCTAAATGTAATTACTCCATTTTCTTCACCAACATACTGAAAAACGTTATTTCCAAAAAAAGAATCAAAAAATATCCCTGGATCAGAATTCTGAATTAAATCGTTAATATGCCTCGATCCTGTTGTAAATACTAATTCCGCAGCAGTAGTGCCTGTACTAACTTCATATCTACTATCTGTAATACTTGTATCAGATTTAAAATCTGAAGTCATTTTTACACGTTGATTAGCTGAAAAATTCATATGAAAATTTACTCCTCCAACACTCGTATTATTTGGAAAATAAATTCCAGAATAACCTTGTTGTTGAGACACTAAGAGTGCCTCTAACTCATTAATTTCGTTAGTTATTCTTACAGCTGGAGTTTCGTCAAATAATTCGGTATCATCATCGCTACAAGAGACTAAAAATAATGCAAAGCCTAATATAAATAGTTTACTAATACAATTAAATATTTTTTTCATAATTAGCGTTTTTTTAATCTAAAGCTGCAATAAGAGCTTCATTTGTTAATATTTGAAGTTCAAAAAGATCTATACTAAAGTTAGTCTGAAAATAATCGACTACCATTTGTTGCTTTTCTCTAATAAAAGCTTGACCCTCCGGACTAGCACTACTTACTCGAGCATCAAATTCTGTTTGAGTACTTGTTAACATATTAGCCAAAATCTCAACAAAATCTTCATCTTCTTTACTAGATGCATAAGGCGTAATAAACCCTGAATCTAAAGCTTCCTGATCAGACAAATTAAACCATTGTGCTGTATAATCAGCAGGAGTAATTTGACCAAAATCGTCAGTAAAAGGAACAGTTTGATTTAGAATATGACCATATTCGTGGTGTAAAGTTTGTAAGGGTTGTCTAATACTATTAGCATTGGTATAATCTAAAAAGTCCAGGTTAAAAAAAGTAATTCTAGCACCAGCTTCTGCTACTCCTAAGGTAATAGTAGGACTATTAGGGTTAAAATTAAATCCTCCTGAGTATACAAATTGACGAGGTGCTAAATTTGCAATAAAATCTTCACCGCCTAATTGATTATAAGGTTTTGCCCACACATCTAATATTGTTTGAGACCAACGTTGCACATTATTTTCTTGTATAGGATACAAAAAACGTGCAATATCTACATTATTGGGATTCCATAAATAGGCTATTTCAATATTAAACGGTGCCACAAATTCATTTCTTAACCATATATCAAGATTTGACAGTATTGGTGTGGACGTATCTATTTGAGTAGCAGATATAGAATCTGAATCATTATCACAGGAACTAACTGATAGTAGTATTAGTATAAAACCTACAAGGGTACTGTTTTTAAAGTTTTTCATATTAATTTTATTTTTATTATCTAATATTGGGTTCTATTCCTCGTGCTTGTGCTTCTGCAGGAATTTGCAATGCTCTTCTATTATCGCCTTTAACCAAGCTTATAGTAATAGGATTATTAGGCGTCTTATCATATGTATGATCAATAGCAATATCATGCCTTTTTATATCAAACCAACGCAAGCCTTCATTATAATGAACAGATCGTTTGGTTTCTAATATAAGATCTATAATTGGTAAGGCATCAGCAGGTATACTGTAAAAAGGAGTGTAAAAATTAGGATCTATTACGCTTGTAATATCTGCTAATCCTAAAATTGATGCGCTACTATAATTCTGAGATTTAACAGATAATAATGTATTAACATCGTCGACCGCTGATTGAAAATCGCCAAGCATAGCATATGCTTCTGCTCTGTTAAACATTGTTTCATCACCAGTTAAAATTGCTACTTGTAAAAAAGCAAGTCCAATGCCTGCCGCTTGGTTAGTTATTCTAAAATACTCATCGAACTTAGGGGTGTTATAAAACAAATCTTGTCCAAAAACTTGTTCAGACCAAGCTAAACCGGCTGCATTACCTTGAAAAAAAAGTAGAGAAGCAACATCATCATTCAATTGAAAACGTTCAGAATAATGATTTCTGGCATAAGTAGATTCGCCTACGGTTAATAATAAGTTAGCCTGTTCAATAGATGAGAAATACCTAAACGATCTTTCAGAATAAGATAGACCTGCAGCACGATAATCGTTTGTATAATCTCTAATAGCATTTACACCAGTCCCATTTCCTAAGGTCACGTTACTATGATCAATTACTTTTTGCCATTCACCTATAGTTAAATAAAAACGTGAAGCAAAAGCGTTTGCAGCTGCTTTTGTAAAATGAAATTTTGGCTCATCATAATCATCAGTAATATATAATAGCCCTTCTACTAAATCTGATTGTATATTATCATATACCTCTTGTACTGTATTTCTAGCATACTGAGGTAATAAAGTTATTTCTGGTTCTGTAATGTATGTAACTCCTAAATCTGTTGAAGCTGTAGCCGGATCATATGCTTTAGCAAAAATATTTACTAACATATAATGTGCATAAGCACGGCATAAAAGAGCTTCTCCGCGTTGAGGGGTATCCAACTCACCCAATTCTTCTAGAGACAATAGTGCTTGATTCGCTTGCGATATTGCTTCATATGCAGTATTCCAATAATTAGTTGGTGTATCATTATCATCATCAAAAAAGTCTTGCCATGTAAACATCATTAAGTTTAAATCACTCGCTTCAGCAGATAAACTTTTATCACCTGCATTATCAGATAGGGGTTCTAAAAAAGCAATATAAGTAGATTCTGGATAGGCACTTACGAGCAATTCAGAAATTTTTTCTAAAGAATTTATTTCAGTTCTATTATCTGGTGACTCATCTAGAACATCACTACAGGATATTAATCCTAAAACAACTGTAAAGCCAAATATTAATTTAAAATTTATTTTTTTCATATTCTTTTGTATTAAAAACCAATATTTAAGGTGAACGTATATAATGTTGTTATAGGGAAGGCAACTCCACCTGATCTATTAAACTCTGGATCTTGTCCGTTTAACTTTTTATCGGAATATATTAAAAATGGGTTGGTAGTTTGTAAACTCATTCTAAACCTACTCATGCCTAATCTATCGACAATATCTCGATTTAAAGAATAGCCCAATGTGATGTTTTTCATTCTAATAAAATCACCATCAGCACTACGTACTGTTGAATAATTATAGGCATTATAAAGTCTTCTTACTTGAGTTTCTCTTCCCAACTCCAATTGAGGAGAATTAAAAACAGGCACATTAGTTATGTTCTCATCACCTGGAGATACCCACCTATTAGAAAACTCTTTTGTAAAAAGTGTCAAATCTGAATATGATGAAGAAAACGTCGGATCTAATCTTATTTTATTTCCTCCTGAAAATGAAATAAAGAAACTAAAATCGAAATTTTTATATTTAAAATTATTAGCAAAACCTCCAGTTACTGTTGGTAAGGTAGGGCCCTCATAAACTAAATAAGATAACGGATCTTCTGTAGATTGAAAATCAATTTCACCATCAGGCGTAATAAATGTTGGTAAACCTTCATTATCTAAGCCATTAAAATTAAAAGAAAATAAAGAGTTAGGTGCAAAACCAACTGAATTCCCAAACTGTCCACCAGTTACTAAGTCGAATACATTAGGTTCTTGTTGTAACTCTGTAATTTCTTGGTTTATTAAAGAGATATTAAATGATGAACTCCATTTAAAATCATCATTTGAGACATTAATCGTATTTAATTGAAATTCAACACCTTTTGTTTCTAATTTTGAAAAATTTCCTAATTTGAGAGACTGACCTCCAATTCCTGAAGTTTGAACAAAATCTATTAAATCATCACCTTTTCTAATGTAACCATCAAAATTCATAGTCACTCTATTTTTAAGCAAACCAATATCTAGACCTAAGTTAAATTCGGTCTGTTTTTCCCAAGTTAACTCACTATTTTCTAAATCATCAATATTAATAGTGTTTTCTCTATCTGTAATTAACCCTCTATCGGTTACCTGATTTCTAAAAATAGCTTCATTATTAGATGCTGTGTCAGCAATTAATGCAGATAAGCCATACGATCCTCTTAAAACTAAACGATTAAACAACTCTGACTCTTCAACAAAACTTTCACGGTGTAAATTCCATCTCCCGGAAACAGTATATGTAGGTAGCCACCTTGAAGAACTAGATTTACCAGCTCTGTTAGAACCTTCGTAATTACCAGACACATTTAAAATATATTTTTTATCATAATCATAGGTCGCAGTTCCAAAAAAAGTAACCTCACGGCTTTTTGTTTCTTCTGAACCAAAATAATCATCACCTTCTAATATAGCTTTTCTCAATATATCTGGATCAATAAAAACCGTACCACCTCTAGAAAATTGGTAACCGTAACCTGTATTGAAACTAGATGAGCGATCAGTATGTCTATATTCTTGTCCACCATATAATGTTAAACCATGCAAACCGTCATTATATCTTTTCTTATACTCTAAAGAGTTTCTAAACGTATATGTTGTTATGGTGTTTTGATTTGTTCTTAAAATACCTCCAACTGGTAATACTACACGGGGACTTGAATTTGGTAACTCCGGATCTTGAAACAAAAAAGTATTGACATCTCTAACAATAGTGTTTTCGTTAGCTCTATAAGAATTTGCAGCATTAGAAAATTCAGTTGTAGAGTGATCACTTAAAGAATTTGCATAACGTGTTGTTCCTAAAAACGAATAATCTAAATTATCATTAACTTTATAATCTAACCGTACTTGAAAACGAATATCTGTTACATCTAACTCTATAAAATTATTTTCAGTTTCCTTTATTATATTAAAAGGCGCCCAATTATTACGTACATATTCTAAGTTTCCATCATTATTTCTAGGACGAACAGCTCTACTGGTATTTAATGCGTAGTTAAACGGATTAACATCAAACTCTCTATTAAAAGATCCGAAAAATTGATCAGATTCTCTATCTAAGGTACCTGGAGCTAACTGACTCCGTATAGAACCAACGAGCTGTGTTGTTATTTTAAACTCATCTTCATTTCCTAAATAAAAAGAATTTCTAATATTACCTGTTAAACGTCTTACTCTATCTGCAATTGTCCAACCGCCGTCTGTATAATAACCTAAAGACGCATAAGCCGTACTCTTCTCTCCTCCTCCAGAAAAGCTTAATGTATGTGTTTGTGTTGGTGTATAATTAAACAATTCCTTAAACCAATCTGTATTTGCTGACTCATATTGTTGTAAAAACGCAGCTCTTGCTTCTGGAGTGTTTTCTACTAAAAAATTACCATTCTCATCTCGTGTATTAATTCCTTGATACAATAAAGTATATATGCCGCCATTCCTATTATTAACAGAAGTTGACTGAAAATACCCTTCACCTTCCAACTGTCTAAGAGCAGCAACTGTTTCTTGAGAATTTAATATATCGTAATTATCGTAAGAAGGTATGTCTCGTATTGCATACTCCGCATTATATGAAAAAGTTGGTTTTTGACCTCTCTTCCCAGATTTAGTTGTAATAACTACAACTCCATTTAAAGCTCTTGCACCATATTGCGCACTTGCAGAGGCATCACGCAAAACTTCAAAACTTTCAATATCACTTGCGTTTAAGCCTGCTAATGCTGAACTTAATAAACTATTTATATCTCCAGCCACTAAATCTTGGAAAGATATATCTACAATTGGCTCTTGTATAGCACCATCTACAATCCAAATAGGCTTAGTATCTCCTAAAATTGATGACGACCCTCTAATTGTAATTCTGGGTGCAGCTCCAAAAGTACCTGTAACATTTTGTACAGAAACACCAGCTGCTCTTCCCTCTAAAGCTCGTGTAACATCTGGCACACCATCCAATTTAATGTCAGCTGCTTTTAAATTTTGTGAAGAGCCTGTAAATATCTCACGGTCTATATTTTGATAGCCAGTAATAACTACACCATCCAAAATCTCAATATCCTCAATTAAAGTAATATTTATTACGGATTGGACTCCCACTATAACAGATTGCGTTTTAAATCCAATAAAACTAAACTGTAACAGGTCATCGGGACTTAATGAAATAGAATATGATCCATTTAAATCAGTAACGACTCCTTTGTTTTTTTCTTGAACTACAACAGATACACTCTCGATTGGAAGACCATATTCATCAATTACTTTTCCTGTAACCAACTTGCCTTCTTGAGCATTAGATGAATAGAGAGTAAACAAAAATAAGCTTACCAATATTAGTAGGAATGGTGCTTTCATAAAATAATAGGTTAAAAAATTTGGTGGTGCAATTTTGTTAAATTTATCTTAATTATGTAATTAATAATGTTAAATTTATCTTAAAAATATAAAATCATTATATTAGATTTTTATCTATGTAATTACTATTTTATGTTGGACTTGAAATTTTCAAATTTAGAATTTGAGTGTGGTACTGATGAAGCGGGCCGGGGATGCTTAGCAGGACCAGTCACAGCTGGGGCTGTTATTTTACCTCTGAACTTTAAAAACACGCTGCTTAATGATTCTAAACAACTTTCGCATAAAAAGCGAGAATTTCTGAAACCTATTATTGAATCAGAAGCCCTATTTTATGGGGTTTCACATGTATATCCAAAAAAAATAGATGAAATAAACATCTTAAATGCTTCGATATTAGCCATGCACCGCTCTATTTCTAAATTAAAAAAAGTTGAATTCATTAGCGTAGACGGCAATCGGTTCAAAGCCTTTAAATCTATTCCTCACCAAACTATTATAAAAGGAGATAGTAAATATCAAAATATCGCTGCGGCTTCCGTATTGGCTAAAACTTATAGAGATGCCTATATGGAAAAAATTCACGAGGAGTTTCCAATGTATAATTGGAAGCAAAACAAAGGCTACCCAACTAAGGAACATAGAGAAGCCATTAGAATTTATGGAACTACAAAATACCACCGTATGTCATTTAGGCTATTGGCTGAACAAGACTGCTATTGAATTATAAATCTTATCTTTGTATCAAGACTAATAAAGGACATCCATCAATGCATAAGATTTTATATTTTATAGTAGTTTTTTTACTGATTTCAAGCTGTAATAATACCTTGAAAAATCAGCACTCAATTGAAAATTTAGTTCCTAATAATGCAGCCATAGTACTTTCGATAAATTCGCTTGAGGGCTTTAAAAGTGCACTAAACAACACAGACTTAGCCTCTAAAACAGCTCTATTTACTCCCCTACAAAAAGCTCTCAAGCCACTAGATAGCATCCAGAGCATGAGTCCACTTCTTGTGTGTGTGAGTAACGAATTGCAGGAAAATGTTTATACATTTATCACGCACCGCAGAAACTTAAAAACCAAGGATTCTCTACTAATTCCATTTATAATCATTGACAGTATTCTAATTGCATCGGAATCTGAAGCAACTTTAGAGACTATTAAAGCACAAAAAAGATCGGACTATTCCAAGATTCATAAACTACATCAATTAACAAATACTTTTTCTCTTTATCACAAAGAGCTCCCTAGTCTACAATCTATGCCAGATGTAAGTCTCGGTGCCGTATTTTTAGAATTTAATATGACCCCTGAAAGCGTGACTATTAACGGGCACTTACTGGATGCTAAGTCTGAAAATAAATGGTTTAGACTTTTTGAGAAATTAGACCCTCAATCACAAGGGCTACAAGCAGTCTTTCCTTCGGAAAGCCATAACATCTCTATTTTCAACTACACTGACTTTGAACAACTCCAACGAAACATTGACTCTTTAGAAACCTCTTCAAAAGCATCCGAATTAGCAAAAGCCTTTTTTAACACCACAGAAGAGATCGGTGTGTTTGAGACCGAGCAAGGAGATGGAGTCGCTTTAAAGTCTATCGATATTAGCGCAACTTATGAAGCTTTAAGCGGATTCCAAAACGAACTTAGTAGTTTTCGATCCATTCCATTATTTGAATTCACAGAGTCTTCGTTGTTTAATGACACTTTTGGACCTCTGATTTCAAAAGTAAGCCCAACGAAATTCATTACTTTAGAAGATTATCTCGTTTTTTCAGATTCAGAAGAAGTATTGAAATTGGTGATTTCAAATTACTTCAACAAAAACACCCTAGAATCTTCAATCGAATATGAAACACTTCAAAAATCATTAAGTGACGAGGCATCTATTCAGACTTACTTTAACAACTATCGATTGGCTGAATTGTTAAATACACTCTTTCAATCTACTCTAAAGGGGAGTGAGCTAAGTGATTATAAACTCTCAGGAATTCAATTGGTTAAAGACGATAATATAGTTCATTTAAATAGTGTCTTACAAAAATCCAAACCAAGACAATCTAAAAGTCTTATTAGTGAGGAATTTAATTTGGTGCTGCCAGAAAATATAATGATGGGGCCTGTATTTGTTTCTAACCATAAAACTAAAGGTAAAGACATTTTAGTTCAAGACATAAAAAATAATCTATATTTAATTTCAAACAAAGGGGTTATTCTATGGAAAAAAACTCTTAATGGAGCTGTTTCCGGAACAGTAGAGCAAGTGGATTTATATAAAAATGGCAGACTTCAATTGGTGTTTTCAACACAAAAAAGACTATACATTTTAGATAGAAATGGAAAAAATGTAGGTGAATTTCCTATTAAGTTTAGTGATGACATTACACAACCTGTTTCGGTTTTTGATTATGACAAAAAGCGAAACTATCGTTTTTTGATTACTCAAAACTCAAAACTTTTAATGTATGACCTTAACGCAATGTTAGTGAAAGGATTTAAATATAATTCATCACAGACCATTAGCAGTCACCCAATTCATGTTAGATACCGTGGAAAAGACTTTATTGCGTTTAGTGCTGGGAAGCAGCTTAAGCTACTTGACCGTCGTGGCAACACTCGAGTGAAAGTTAAAGAACCTATCGATTTCTCAAACGAAAGCATCTACTTTTATAATTCATTATTTACGACCACCAATACAAAAGGGGACTTAGTTCAAGTAAACACCAAAGGAAGTGTGAGTCGTCAAAACTTAGGGCTAGACCCTAACCATGACATCACAACATCCTCAAAAACACTGGTAATACGAAACGAAAATAAGCTCTCAATAAAATCTAATATTATAGACCTAGATTATGCTAGCTACACGCCTCCTTCGTTGTTCTATTTAAAAGATAAAATTTATATCACGATAACAGATTTACAAGCAAAAAAAGTATGGATTTATAACAGCCAAGGTAACGCATTTCCTAAAGTTCCTGTTTTTGGAACTAGTGCTATTGACCTCGCTAATGCTGATGGTGATTCTGCTCTTGAGTTTGTAACGAAAAGCGACTCTAATAGCTTGATTTTATACCAAATGTATTAAGATTCACTTGCTTCAAAAAGCTTAAGGAAATGTTTTAAAAGCTTTGCTTTTACTTCTTCTTCGTCCACTGATAACTGACCTAGCTCAACATTTAAAGATGTCACTGCTTTACCACGAATTCCGCACGGG
Source organism: uncultured Flavobacteriaceae bacterium (assembly GCA_905181825.1). Classification (GTDB taxonomy): domain Bacteria; phylum Bacteroidota; class Bacteroidia; order Flavobacteriales; family Flavobacteriaceae; genus Hel1-33-131. The sequence goes on along the minus strand of CAJIZJ010000026.1, from coordinate 7,015 downwards.
ATTATATTGTCAAAATACCCTAAATCTGCATTTACATTTAATGCAAATCCGTGCATCGTAACCCAGCGGCTTGCGCGAACTCCCATCGCACAAATCTTACGTGCAAACGGAGTGCCCACATCCAGCCAAACCCCTGTTTCACCAGGACTACGCTCGGCTTTAAGACCATATTCTTCAAGAGTTAATATAATTGTGTCTTCTAGAAAACGAAGGAATTTATGAATATCAGTAAAAAAGTTTTCAAGATCTAAAATCGGATAACCGACTACTTGGCCAGGTCCGTGATACGTAATATCACCACCACGGTTTATTTTATAAAAAGTAGCTCCTTTAGATTGTAATTGCGTTTCTGACAACAGTAAATTAGACATGTCTCCGCTCTTGCCCAATGTATAAACATGTGGATGACTAACAAACAATAAATGATTTGGTGTTGCTAGACCTGCAGATTCACGACGGTTTTTAATCTTAATATCGATTGTTGCTTTAAATAAAGTTTCTTGGAAATCCCAAACATCTTTATAGTCTCTAAGCCCAAGATCTTGTACGTCAATCGTTTTATTCATAGTTGGCAAATATACAAGATTATGACTTAGGGTTATTCAAAATAACAAGAGCCGCTATAACGCCTGGAACCCAACCACAGAGAGTTAATAGAAATACAATAATGATAGACCCACATCCTTTATCGTAAACCGCTAAAGGAGGAAATAAAATAGACAAAATAACACGCCAAATAGTCATAAAAATTATTGTTAAATTATACTTAAAAATGTTTGGTAAAACTACAAAAAGAAGCTTACAAAACCAATGTCGGATTTATTCAACTTAAATTGAAATCTTAAGCAATAGTCAGTATCTTTGTCGCTTTAAGAATCTTTATAAGTGTACTATGTCGCAGCTTTCAGAACAAGAAATTGTCCGTCGAGAAAAACTATCAAAATTACGTGAATTAGGAATCAATCCTTATCCAGCAGATTTATACCCTGTAACCCATAGCAGCGCTAAGGTTAAATCAGATTTTTCAGAAGGAAAAAAGGTTGTAATGGCCGGTCGCCTAATGCGAAAAAAAATACAAGGAAAAGCCGCTTTTGCCGAACTACAAGATAGTGAAGGACGTATACAAATTTATATTAACCGTGATGAAATATGCCCTGGAGAAGATAAAAGCAAGTACAATGACATTTTCAAAAAACTGCTAGACTTAGGAGATTTTATTGGAATTGAAGGTGAATTATTTAACACTCAAGTAGGAGAAAAAACAGTGTTAGTCAAAAATTTTACCCTTTTAAGTAAAGCTTTAAAGCCGCTACCCCTCCCAAAAACAGATGCGGAAGGCAATACATACGATGAATTTAATGATCCCGAAATGCGATACCGTCAACGGTATGCAGATTTGGTGGTCAACCCCCATGTTAAAGAAGTATTTATAAAGCGAACAAAGCTCTTTACAGCCATGCGGAATTTTTTTAACAAGGCTGGTTATTTTGAAGTAGAAACGCCTATCCTTCAATCCATACCTGGCGGTGCTGCAGCAAGACCCTTTCTAACTCATCATAACTCCTTAGACATTCCTATGTTCATGCGAATTGCATGCGAATTGTATTTAAAGCGATTAATTGTTGGAGGGTTTGATGGAGTTTATGAATTCGCAAAAACCTTCAGAAATGAAGGAATGGACCGTACCCACAATCCTGAGTTTACAATGATGGAAATTTATGTAGCCTATAAAGACTACAACTGGATGATGGATTTTACTGAAAAATTATTGGATTTTTGTGCCACAGAAGTAAACGGTAGCGCAAAAACAACTTTTGGGAATCATGAAATTAATTTTAAAGCTCCATATGCAAGAATTACTATGACTGATTCCATCAAACATTTCACCGGATTTGACATTTCGGGGAAATCAGAAAATGAAATCAGAAATGCTGCCAAAGAAATGGGTATTGAGGTAGACAATACTATGGGAAAGGGAAAACTAATCGATGAAATTTTTGGCGAAAAATGTGAAGCAAATTACATACAACCAACTTTTATTACTGACTATCCAAAAGAGATGAGCCCATTAACTAAGGAACATCGATCTAAACCTGATCTTACAGAACGGTTTGAATTAATTGTTTGTGGAAAAGAGTTAGCAAATGCTTATTCGGAACTAAATGATCCTATCGATCAACGAGAACGTTTTGAAGATCAAATAAAATTAGCGGGGCGAGGAGATGATGAAGCAACTGAATTTATTGACCAAGATTTCTTAAGAGCCTTGGAATATGGTATGCCACCTACATCTGGAATGGGTATTGGCATGGATCGATTAATTATGTTTTTAACCAATAATTCTTCTATCCAAGAGGTGTTGTTTTTTCCACAGATGAAACCAGAAAAAAAGGCGGTTGTTTTAAGCGAAAATGAAAAAGTGATTTTCGATGTCTTAAAGTCAAAACCTGAGATTCAATTAACTGAACTGAAAGCACAATCCGGACTGAGCAACAAAGGCTGGGACAAGGGGATTAAAGGATTAACTTCAAAGGAGTTAGCTAAAGTCCATAAATCTAATGACGTGCTAGTTGTTTCCTTTTTAGGATAATCCATACTTAGACTGGTTTCGTTTGTATTTTAATTGATTTTAACTAAACAATTCTTACCTTCAATTTTATTTTTAAACCAAAAATTAACCGTAAATGAAAAAGCTAATCTCGTTGTGTATTTTGCTCTTCGCAGTCGCATCCTTTAATTCCTGCGTAAGTATAAAAGAAATCTTTAAGAAAAAACCTGACGTTTCTAAGACGACTGAAAAACCCGAACCAAAGCCTAAAAAAGGAGACATACTTCCTTATGTTAAAGTAATCACTAAGGAAGCTAAATCTGATAAGGGTTTATTCACAGTTCATAAAATTGATGATCAGTTTTTTTATGAAATTCAAGACAGTCTATTTAATAAAGAGATGTTGATGGTGACTAGAATTTCAAAAACAGCTTCTGGGTTAGGATTTGGAGGAGGAAAGCAAAACACCCAAGTATTAAGATGGCAAAAAAAAGGTAAGAAAGTTGTCCTAAGAGTTGTATCACATGAAGTATTTGCTGCAGACTCCTTACCTGTTCATGAGGCCGTAGTGAATTCTAATTTTGAACCTGTACTCTACACATTTCCTATAAAGGCTTTTAGCAAAGACTCAACGGCAACCGTAATTGAAGTAACTGATTTTTTTAATAAAGATGTAAAGGCATTAGGCTTGCCTTCCTACACAAGAAAACGCTATAAAGTATCCCGTTTGGAAAGTGATAAATCATTTATTGAAAGTGTTAAAAGTTACCCTAAAAATATAGAGGCTCGCCATATTAAAACCTATGCAGCAAGTAGTCCTCCGTCAAATTCTAGTACCGGAACAATTTCTATAGAAATCAATAATTCAATGATTTTATTACCTGAGAATCCTATGAAGCGGCGCTACTATGACAAACGAGTTGGTTGGTTTGCAAGAGGACAGGTTGACTATGGCTTAGAAAATCAACGGAGTAAAGAAGTAACTTTTTTAGACCGCTGGAGATTAGAGGTTAAAAAGGAAGATCTTGATAAATATAAAGCAGGTGAACTCGTCGAGCCTAAGAAGCAGATAGTGTATTATGTCGACCGTGCAACCCCTGAAAAATGGCGCAAATATATCAAACAAGGCATTGAGGATTGGCAAGTTGCTTTTGAAGCTGCAGGTTTTAAAAATGCCATTATTGCTGCCGACCCTCCATCCGTAGAAGAAGATCCTGAATGGAGCGCAGAAGACGTTCGCTATTCTGTAGTTAGATACCTAGCATCCCCTATCCCAAACGCCAATGGGCCACATGTAAGTGATCCGCGTACTGGTGAGATTTTAGAAAGTGATATCAATTGGTATCACAACGTTATGACTTTGCTAAGAGGTTGGTTTTTTGTTCAAACAGCCGCTATTAACCCTGAGGCAAGAATGCCAGAATTCAAAGACGAAGTTATGGGACGCTTAATTCGTTTTGTGTCTGCTCATGAAGTTGGGCACACTTTAGGGTTACCACATAATATGGGCAGTAGCTGTGCTTACAAAGTAGAAGACTTGAGAAGTGCAGAATTTACCCAAAAATACGGAACAGCTCCTTCAATAATGGATTATGCCCGTTTTAACTACGTGGCGCAACCAGAAGATGTTGGTGTGGCTTTAATGCCAAATATTGGTGTTTATGACAAGTATGCTATTTCTTGGGGATACAGACCAATTCTAGACAAAACAGCAGTAGAAGAAAAAGAAACGCTAAACAACTGGATACTGAAGCATGCAGGGAACCCAATGTACCGTTTTGGACACCAACAGTCAGGGGACGTTGTAGATCCAAGTTCACAAACAGAAGACCTAGGAGATGATGCTATTTTGGCAAGTATGTATGGCATTAAAAATCTAAAGCGAATTGTTCCAAACCTAATTGAATGGACGACTTCTCCAGGAGAAGATTATTCTGATTTGAGTGATATGTACGGACAAGTCCTATCACAATTTAATCGCTATATGGGACATGTAGCGAATAATATTGGAGGAGTTTATGAAAACTACAAAACAGCAGACCAACCAGGGGCAGTTTACAATTACGTTACAAAATCTCATCAGAAGAATGCATTACAGTTTATCAATGATCAGTTATTTTCTACCCCACAGTGGTTGTTGGAAACATCCATTTTTGAACGCATTGAATACTCGGGTTCTATAGAACGTATTCGAACCCTACAGGAACGTACTTTAAAAACAGTACTAAGCTTGGGTAAGATGGCACGAATGATTGAAAACGAAACTATTAATGGCTATGAAGCATACTCTGTACGAAATATGACTTTAGACTTAAGAAAAGGAATCTGGACCGAGATTTATAACGGACGAAGAATTGACACTTACAGACGGAATTTGCAACGCGCACACATTGACAGACTCGCGTATCTAATGACTGCAGAAAACCAGAGCAAAAGGCGGGGTAGTGATTATGTCAAGTCTACAGCAGTCAACACAAGTCAATCGGATATTAGAGCTATCGTAAGGTCAGAACTAAAAACCTTGAAGAACCTAATTAACTCAAGTATTTCAAACACTTCAAACAGCATGAACAAAATTCATCTTAGAGACGCTGTAGAGCGAATCAATATGATTTTAGATCCTAAATAACAAACCACAAGCAAAAAAGCGTGAAAAACGCTTTTTTGGTAATCCTATAAAAACCCCCCAAACAGTTAGTTTGGGGTTTTATTTAAATTGTGTTTATGTTTTTCTCAAAGCGGTTATGAATCCATAAAATCACAATACCAAAGGCAATAGAGCTAATAATAAGGCAATTATTCAATAAACCATCTACAGAGAATGACAAGCGAATAAGAATCGTTGATATAATAAAACCAGAGTTTCTGATTACTTTATGAAATTGATCGGTATAGAAAAATGAAAATAGGAGTAAAAATACATCAACAATAATCAAAATAGCAAAGAATTGGTCAAAGAAAATACTGTTAACATCCTTTATAGCAACTGATAAATTAGCAGGTGTACCATCTAAAACCCAACTTGTAAAAGTCACCAATCCAATCCCAATAAAAATAGGAACTAAAATCGTAGCCATAAATTTCTTAATTGATATAAATTGCTCAAGTTGAGCTGGGGCAAGGGTATTAATTTTCTTTGAATCATGTAGTTTTTGACGCTCTAGTGAAAATATATAGATCATAAAAAACAGCAACAGAGCAGTTATGATATCATAAGTAAAGTTTAGATCGCTTTTAATGTCGAACCAATCTGAGTTGAGTTCTAAATTGGCTAAATCTTTAAAAATTCTTCGGATTACAATAAGTGTAATAATCTCATACTGCTTCCCAATGTAGGTAGTAATTGACCTTGGCAAATAGAAAATCAACAGATACACTTCGTAAATAAGAATAAATGAAAATGGCGTGTAAATTGCCGCAATAGGAGAATCAAAAAAACCAACACTTTCTGGAAGAATAATCACATTACTTTTAACCAAAAAAATGACAATTAGATGAGCTAAAAAACTTAGTATTGAGATTACAAGAATAGTACGCTCCACTTTGTTTTTTACAGATTCGGATAATACGGAATCATATAAAAAATTTCTTAGTTTTGTAATCATAAATTATTGATTTAAAATTGGTTAAGCTACCCGCTAAGTCTCAAATTTACGAAAAAAAACGACGGCATCCCTTTTTGATACACAGAGTTTATATTCCTCTCTAAGCCAATTTGTTTGAGAGCTTAAACGCAATGGCATCAACGCAGTTAATTCCATCTATAGCAGCAGAAATAATTCCGCCTGCATAGCCGGCGCCTTCACCACAAGGGTATAACCCTTTCACGTTTACATGTTCTAGAGTTTCTATATTTCTAGGAATTGAAACAGGCGAAGACGTTCTGCTTTCTGGTGCATGTAAGACCGCTTCATTTGTGTAGTATCCCTTCATTTTTTTTCCATAAACAGAGAATGCTTTACGCAGACGTTTAGATATGATTAGTGGTAAAACCGTGTTTAAATCTACTGAGACGATTCCTGGCTGATAGGATGTTTTAGGGAAATCAACAGAACATTTTTGCTCTACAAAATCAATCATTCGTTGTGCTGGGACTTGCTGTGTTTTACCAGCAACTTCCCAACAATCGCGTTCTACTTTTTTCTGAAAATCAAGACACACAAAAGGGTTCTCTTTGGAATAATTAGGCAAGTCTTTCGGCTCTACACTCACCACAATACCAGAGTTTGCATACGGATTGTTTCGTTTACTAGGACTCCAACCGTTGGTCACTACTTCTTCTTGTGAGGTCGCACAAGGCGCAATAATGCCACCTGGACACATACAAAATGAGTATACACCCATTCCGTCTATTTGCTCAACTAGACTGTAAGAAGCCGGAGGTAAATAAGGGTTTTCTACATCGCCATGGTATTGTATCTGGTTAATCATTTGCTGTGGATGCTCTACACGGACCCCCAAGGCAAA
>CAJIZJ010000025.1 GCA_905181825.1 uncultured Flavobacteriaceae bacterium | reverse complement strand
AGGTGGAGCCTTTTCTTATGGAATTTATTACGGTTCAACTGCACACGACGATTATTTAATATCTCCAGCATATTCAGTAGCGGATGGCGTTTCTGACCGTATGTCATTTGATACTAGAAATATAAGTACATCATTTGTAGAATCAATAGATGTTCAAATATGGAATGCAGACATCAGTACGATGTTAGAAACGGTTGCTTCAGGTGTGGCTCCTGGCGTTGCTTTCGAAACCTTTTCTTATGACTTATCTGCATACGAAGGTCAAGATATTCGTTTTGCTTTCCACATCACTACAACAAATGAATACGCAATTTTTATTGATAACGTAGTTGTTGATGCAGTACCAGCTTGTATAACACCAACAGATTTAAATGTTTCAGATGTTACAACTACTGGAGCAACATTGAATTGGGTTTCAGATGGATCACAATTTATGATTGAACTTCTACCCTCTGGTGTTCCACAAGGAACTGCAGGTGGATATGTAATTGGAGATGTTGACCCTTATCCGTTAACTAGTGTTACTATTCCAGACGGATCTTTAACTTCAAATACTTCGTATGACTTTTATGTAGTTAATGTATGTGCTGATGGAAACAGTGAATACGCTGGGCCATTTACATTTACAACTTCTTGTGATACGGTTACAGTTTTTCCTTATTTACATGGATTCGAGGATTTAGCATGTTGGTCTAATTCAGACTCATCTGCTGCTTGGGCACTAGATGATGGAAGTGATTTTGGTCCTGGATCAGTGACTGAAGGTGTTTCTGCAGTTTTCTTTAATGATTACGATTATTCATCGGGATCTACATCAGACTTAATGTCTCCAAACCTTGATTTGAGTGCATTAACAGTTGCTCGTTTAAGTTTTGATTATTATGATGGTGGAGGTACAGATACTGTAGACGTTCTTGTTGACAGTGGATCAGGTCCAGTTGTGGTTTACACTACTGATGCGACTGTTTCTACGTGGACAACAATTGAAATTGATCTTCCAGAATACGCTGGTCAAACAATTCAAATTGGATTTAGAGGGTCAAGTATATATGGAACTTCTAATCCACATATTGACAACCTTATGGTTGCTGAAGCGCCTTCATGTTTAGCGCCTTCCGATTTAGTAGTATCTAGTATCACTACAACAACGGCTTCTGTAGCTTGGACAGCAAACAACAGTGAAACGGCTTGGGAATACCAATTAGTAGAAACGGGAGTAGCACCTGAAGATGCAGGAACAGCAACTGTTGATAATCCTTTGAGTTTATCTAACTTAACGGATAATACAGCCTATGATGTGTATGTTAGAGCCAATTGTGGTACTGACTTCAGTGCATGGTCAATGGTTACTTTTACAACGCTTCCAGCGCCAATTGTTCCTGATTATATGAATGATTTTGCAACTTATCCTGGAGACCTATGGTCAGAAGGAGAAGGTGCTTTAGCAGACGGACCTTCTGGAACTAGTTCAGCATGGGCTACGGACGGATTTGCAAATGATGGTTTTTCTGGAGCAGCTAGAGTTAATGTTTACCATAGTTCGTTTTCTGGCGGAAATAATGATTGGTTAATTTCTCCAGTATTTGACCTTAGTGTAGGTAGTTACTATTTAAATTTAGATGCTGCTGCAACAGAATACGGAAGTAGTACTCTTGATGCAGTTTGGGGAAGTGAGGACTATACTGCTTTAATGATTTCCGAAGATGCAGGTCAGACTTGGACTGAATTATACAGATGGGATGCTACTAATAGCCCTGGCCTAGCTGGAGCTGCAATGCCCGAAGTTGATTTATCAGTTTATACTGGACTAGCTACTTTTGCTCTTTATGCTGAAAGTTTTGATTCTGTTGAAGATGTTGATTTCTTTGTAGATAATTTTTCTATTGGTTCAACTTCTTTAAGTTTGAATGATGTTAGTACAGTGTCTAATTTCACGTTTTTCCCTAACCCAGTAAACAACGTATTAACAATTAAAGCGCAAGCTTCTATTGATAGTATCACCGTTTATAACATGTTAGGTCAAACAGTAGTTAGATCGACGCCAAATACAAACGATAGCACAGTAGATATGTCTTTATTACAGTCTGGTGCTTACTTTGTACAAGTGTCTATTAACAACACTCTTAAAACAGTTAGAGTGATTAAAAATTAAAGAATAACTTAATTTTATATAAAGCCTCGCTAAGAAATTAGCGAGGCTTTTTTATTCCCTTACCTTTTATATCAGAAGAGTTATTAATTTAAGTTTGTTAATGATTTTTAAATACCTCCTTCACTGCTGGTTTTTTTTTGTCTTTAAATTTTTTAAAGAAAGGTTTCTTGTTTTATTCAGATGTTATGACGCTCAACTAAATGACAGCAATCTAATATTGAATTATATTCAAAATAATTAACATATATTAATTATAATTTACTAAATAATCAATAACATTAAACTATTCGCAATAAAAATAGTATTATTTATATTTTATTGTGTAATTTACATTAACCAATTTAACTTTTAATAATTACATAATGAAAAGCATCCATTATTTATTTTTCGCAGTTTCTGTTTTATCCTTTGGGCAAAAAGAAATTCTTAATTTAGAAGCAGAGCGACTTCAAGCATTTAGATTTACTACAGACTGTGAAGTACTCCAAGTCCCTTGGTCTAATGATTTTGAAACAAACTCAGATTGTTGGACTGTTATTAATAACGGAGATGCTAACGGATGGAGTTTATTTGATAATTCTTCTCCTGGAGGCGGCGCTGTTTCCTATGGGATTCAATATGGACCCTCGGCACATGATGACTATTTAGTTTCTCCAGTATTTACAGTTATGGATAACGTATCTAACCGTTTGACGTTTGATGCTAGAAATTTCAGTTCTTCTTTTGCAGAATCAATTGATGTCCAAGTATGGAATCCTGAAAGGACCTCATTGTTACAAACTATTGCCGCGGGAGTCACTCCAGGAACTAGTTTTGAGTCGTATGCTTTTGATTTATCTGCATTTATGGGCTTAGATATTTGTTTTTCATTTTACATAGCAACCACAAATCAGTATTATATATTTATTGATAATATTGTAGTAGACTACAATGCCATTTTAGATTCAGATACTGTTAGTACAACTTCTAGCTTATCATTTTTCCCTAACCCAGTTGTCGATGAATTAACAATTATAGCACAAGCGCCTATTGAAAGTATTATTATTTATAATGTCTTAGGGCAATCCGTATTTCGATTCCGTCCAAACGCAGTCAATACTAAAATTGATATGTCTGATCTTCAGTCCGGAACTTATTTTATGGAGGTTTCAGTCAATAAAACATATAAAAAAGTAAGAGTGATTAAATCCTAACAACTAACTAACTTTTACTTTAAGCCTTACTAAGATGTTAGTAAGGCTTTTTTTATACTCAATCTTGTCTGTTCAATTCAATCTCTTTGATTAACTTTGTGTATATGATTGCAAGTGATTTTTCATTTATTATACCAGTTTTTAATCGTCCAGAAGAAATCAGAGAACTTCTTGAAAGTTTCTGTGCTTTAAACACTCCTAAAACCTTTGAAATCGTAATCATTGAAGATGGCTCAACATTGGATTCAAAGTTGATCATCGATAATTTTCTAGATCAACTTAAAATAAGTTATTTTTCCAAATCAAATACCGGTCCAGGTCATTCCAGAAATTATGGTATGCAGCGAGCCAAAGGTCGTTATTTTATTATTCTGGATTCTGACTGTATTTTGCCACCCGATTATTTAGAGCTCGTCATTTCTAAATTAAACACCCATTATGTAGATGGTTTTGGGGGTCCTGATGCTGCTAAAGATTCGTTTACGGATCTTCAAAAAGCAATTAATTTTTCAATGACTTCCCAAATGACAACAGCAGGTATTAGAGGTGGAAAAGTATCTGTCGAAAACTACGAGCCAAGAAGTTTTAATATGGGTATATCTAAAGAAGCGTTTCAAGCTACTGGTGGCTTTGGAAGTATCCATCCTGGCGAAGATCCAGATTTGTCCATTCGACTAAAAGAGATGGGGTATCATTTGCATCTCATCCCCGAAGCTTTTGTCTTTCATAAACGGCGCATTTCATTAGAGCGATTTTATATACAGGTAAATAAGTTTGGCCAAGCACGGCCTATTCTTAATAAATGGCACCCAAGCTCTAAACGGATAACCTATTGGTTTCCTTCGTTATTTACTTTAGGGTTTGCTGTTAGTAGCTTTTTAGCAGTATTAGGTTTTTATTGGTTTTTAATCATGTTTGGTCTTTATTTTTTAACTGCGATGATTGGAGCTTTTCGATTGACTAACAATATAATAGTTGCTTTCTTAGTTATACCTGCAATAGCAATTCAGTTTTTTGGATATGGATTAGGATATCTTAAATCATCCTTAAAATTAGCCGTTTCTAAAAAGAGTGAAAAACAGTTGTTTCCTAATTTATTTTCCCGATCTGAATGACCAATAAAACTAAAAATATAAAACTAAAATCAGCTAAAGAAAAACGCCTTAATGTGTTTGTACTCTTTCTGGTTCTCTCTTTTATAATTTCATTATTAGTTAAGCTATCTAATACATATACTCAAACGCTAAGTTTTCAGTTAGTTCCTACACAATTAAAGTCCAACGAACTAATTGTGTCAGAAGAACCACAGACAATTAATGTCACTATTTCTGGTCGTGGATTTGAGCTTTTAAAATATTATATTGAAAAACCTATTATTAATGTCGACTTTTCACAGCTAAGAAAAAATAATAATAATTATATTTGGTCAGAGCGTAGTCAGCTTGATAAAATAATTAATCATTTTGATTCTAAAATAGTGGTTAAATCCATTACACCAGATACTTTGTTTTTTCCTTTTGATAGTCAGTTTATAAAAAAAATCCCTGTTAAGGTTCTGGTAAACCCAACCTTTGCAGTAGGTTTTGATCTTATCGATAAATTTCGATCAGCTCCAGACTCTATTACAATGATTGGTCCAGAGTCCATGTTAAAGTCCATAGCATTTGTTTCAACCAAGAAAATAGAGTTGAGTGAAATAAATTCAGATATTAATATGCTTGCAGAGTTAAATATACCATCTAATTTAAGTCAGCTCAAGTTATCGCATCAATCTGTTTCTGTAACAGCAAAAGTTGATAAATTTACGGAAGGTCTTGTAAATGTTCCAGTGACTATAATTAATATTCCAGAAGACTTAAGTATAAATTTTTTTCCAAAGGAAATATCGGTTATTTTTTATTCTTCTTTAGATGCTTACAATAGTATTGATAAAACGGACTTTACTGTTGAATGTGATTTTAACTTACTTACAACAGATAATAATTATTTAAATCCTGTTTTAGTAAAGCAGCCTTTGAACGTAAAAACAGCTAAATTAAAAATCACCCAATTGGAATTTATAATAACTTCTAATGATGAGTAAAATAATTGGACTTACTGGAGGTATAGGGAGCGGTAAGAGCACCGTTGCTCGTATGTTTGAGAGCTTCGGTGTTCCTGTTTATATTTCTGATGATGAGGCCAAAATTTTGATGGAAACCTCTAAAAGTATCCGTCAAAGTTTGGTGCTGCTATTCGGGGAACATGCTTACGTTAAGGGGGTTTTAAATCGCGTATTTATTGCTTCTAAAGTTTTTAACGATAGCAACTTGTTATCCAAATTAAATAAGATTGTTCATCCCGAAGTGAGAGTTCATTTTGAAAAGTGGTTGAAAAAACAAAAATCACCATACGTCATTAAAGAAGTCGCTATTTTATTTGAAACGAATTCCCAAAGTAATTTTGATTTTATTATTTCTGTAGTGGCACCAATTGAGGAACGAGTTCAGCGGGTGATGAAAGGGCGTCTAAAGACCGAGCAAGAAGTGCGTTCAATAATTAAAAATCAGCTAACTGATACCGATAAAATTAAACTTTCTGACTTTGTTATTCACAATAATTCAATTTCAGAGACCAAAACTTATGTTGCCAATTTGCACAAGCAAATTCTGCATAAAATAATTAAACCATAAAACCCATCATTTTTGTTAAGCTAAGGTTAAAAGGGCTTTTTAACATAATTTAAGTATTAATTTTGAAAAATGAACAAGAGATTATTTGCCTTACTGGTTATTTTGATGAGCCTTTCTCTGATTGGAATCATTTTTGTTCAAGCTTATTTCATAAATAATTCTTTAGAAAACAAAGAAGGCCAATTCACGTTCAATGTTAGAAAAGCGTTGACTTATACCACAAATCAAATTGCCGATAATGAGTATAAGAAGTATGTCCATGCTTTAAATAAAATAATAGCAGACGGGAGAGAGCCAGATTCTACGGCAATCCGTAATATTACCGTTTACAAGCAAGATAAAACAACCAATCGGATTACTATTTACAATACAGGCATACTTGAAGAAAACTTTAAAGTCCCTTCGCTTATAGATCTTAATGTGGATAGCTTAGGCTTAAGTAATTTCAGAGGTAAATCAACCACCAAAATTTACGATAATACTGTTTATGCCGATGATATGGTTTCTAATAATGAGCAGTCTTTTGAAAAAGTCCTTAATATGGATAAACTACAAAAGGCTACTTTTGAAACACAATATAAATCTGAAATAAAAAACACACCCATACATCAAAGAGTTACAGATTTAGACATCCAAACTCTTTTAAGTAAAAAGTTAAAAGAAGACAATATTGATATCGATTTTGAATTTGCAATTTTTCATAATAATATTGGCACTAAAATTCAATCAGCAAATTTTGATCAATCATTAATTCCACTTCTTGGAGTTCCTATATTTCTTGATGATAATGATGAAAGCGATTTCATGCTATTTATTAATTTTCCAGAACGTAAAAAATTCATTGTTTCTTCTATAATTGGGGTTACTCTTTTGTCGATGTTATTTACCCTTATTATAATTATAGCGTATACAAGCGCTCTTTATCAGCTTATAAAACAGCGAAAGATTTCACAAATGAAGTCTGATTTTATTAATAATATGACACATGAATTTAAAACGCCCATAGCCACTATTAATTTAGCTTTGGATGCTATTAAAAACCCAAAGATTATTTCAGATCAAGTGAAAGTATTACGATACCTTCAGATGATTAAGGAAGAAAATAAGCGTATGAATGCTCAAGTCGAAAATGTACTTCGTATTTCGCAGCTTCAAAAAAAGCAGCTCAATATAAGCAAAGACCGCTACAAACTTCATGATTTGATTGACGATGCGATTACACATGTGGAGCTTATTGTAGAAGATAGAAAGGGTTACATAAAAACACATTTCAATGCAGATAAGTCTTCTGTATTGGCCAATGATACGTATTTTACAAATGTGATTGTAAACATTTTAGATAATGCTATAAAATACTCCCCTGAGGCTCCTAAAATTGATGTTTACACGGAAAATGTAGGCAATAATATTTTGTTAAGTATTAAAGATCAGGGCAAGGGTATGAATAAAGCCGTTCAAAAACGTATATTTGAAGAGTTTTATAGAGAATACACAGGCGATTTGCATAATGTTAAGGGACATGGATTAGGTTTGTCTAATGTAAAACGAATAGTTGAAAACCATCAAGGTATAGTTTCTGTCGAAAGTGAAAAGGGCAGAGGTAGTACTTTCATTATAAAATTACCACTAATAGCATAATACTATGGAAGAAAGTTTAAAAAAAATATTATTAGTAGAAGATGATCCAAACTTTGGAACGGTTCTTAAAGAATATTTATCAATCAACGGTTACGAAGTAACCCATGCCAAAAATGGGATGGAAGGATTTGAGAAGTTTAAGAAATCTGATTTTCATTTATGTATACTTGATGTGATGATGCCTTATAAGGATGGCTTTACTCTTGCTAAGGAGATTCGTGAAAAAAATACAGAAATACCTATTATATTTCTTACAGCCAAAGCGCTTAAAGAGGATGTTTTAAAAGGATATAAGGTAGGTGCTGACGATTATCTTAATAAGCCTTTTGATAGTGAAGTACTTCTCATGAAAATTAAAGCCATTATACAGCGTAAATCAGTTGATAGCTTAGCTGATAGTAAAAAATTTGAATTTATTATAGGTGAGTTTAGCCTTAATTCAAAACTTAGATTCTTATCTCATAACTCTGGTAAGCCTGCTAAACTATCGCCTAAAGAAAATGAATTGCTTCGATTGTTAATCTTGCATGAAAATGATTTAATGCCAAGAGAAATAGCCTTAACTAAAATATGGAGAGATGATAACTACTTCACATCTAGAAGTATGGATGTATATATAGCAAAATTACGAAAGTATTTAAAGTTAGACCCCAAAGTTGAAATTCTAAATATTCACGGAGAAGGATTTCGATTAGTTGTCAATCCTTAACTAAAAAAAACAGTTATTAGCTAGTTTTTTTTAGTTCTTGATTTAAATAGTTTATGATGATTTCTGGGTTTGTGTCATAGTCAAACCACTTTGTTTTTTTATTTTTCTGAAACCAAGTGAGCTGTCGTTTTGCAAATCTTCGCGAATTTTTCTTGATTTCTGAAATAGCAAAGTCTAAAGTCCATTCCCCGTCAAAGTAGTGAAATAACTCTTTGTATCCTACGGTATTTAGTGCGTTTAGATTTCTGTGTTCAAATACAGCCTTCACTTCTTCTAATAACCCGCTTTCAATCATTTGATCCACTCTGTTGTTAATACGTTCGTATATTAAGGAGCGCTCTGCTTTTATTCCAATTGAAATTGTTTTAAATGATTTTTTTGTTTTTTTCTTGTTTAGAAAAGAGGAATAGGGCAGCTTTGTGCCTCTACAAATTTCTAGTGCTCTAATTAATCTATGCGGATTTTTAAGCGCTATGCTATCGTAACTTTCGGGGTCTAATTCTTTTAATTCTTTTTGAAGTGCTTCTATACCATTAGTATCTAATTCTTGGTTTAGCTGTGTCCGTATTTCGGGATTAACGTCCGGAAAATCATCAAATCCTTTAATGACTGCATCGACGTATAATCCAGAGCCTCCCACCATAATAACCACCTGGTTTAATAGATGTGATTGCTCTATTTGTGCGTTTGCATCCTTTTCAAAAGTTCCAACACTATAACTATCTTTAATTGATTTGTGGTGTATGAAGTGATGTTTTGCTACGTTTAATTCAGTGGCTGTAGGTGCTGCAGTACCTATCGGGATTTCTTTATAAAACTGTCTTGAGTCTGCAGAAATTATATCAGCCTCAAAATAAGAAGCTAGTTTTAAACTAAGGCTAGTTTTTCCTATTCCTGTGGGACCTACAATTGAAATTAGATACTTATCCATGGTTTAATTTATGTCCACATTTGTGACAAAATTCGGCATCATCAATATGATAGGCTTCATTACAATTAGAGCAATTTTGAGTATTGTTGGGAATTGTTTCTTTTTCAGATTTTGTCATTTCAGAGGTTACAATTCCTGTAGGGATTGCTATGATTCCGTATCCTAGAATCATAATTAATGAGGCGATAAATTGTCCTAGTGCAGTAATTGGTGCAATATCTCCGTAGCCAACCGTGGTTAGTGTAACAATCGCCCAATAAACACTTCTTGGGATGCTTGTAAAGCCGCTCCCTTCCTTGCTTTCTACTAGATACATAACAGTTCCTAAAATGATACACAGCACAATTACAAACGAAAGAAATACGGATATTTTAGCTCGACTTCGTTTAAGTGCTTTGCCAAAATTGGCACTTTCACCAATGAACCTTGAGAGTTTTAATATCCTAAAAACACGCAGTAATCGTAAGGCTCTAATCGCCACTAATGAATGCGTTCCTAAGATGAAAAGAGAGATGTATTTAGGAATTGTGGATAGCAAGTCAATGATTCCATAAAAACTAAATATATACGTTTTTGGGTTTTTAACAGAAATAATTCGAGCCAAATATTCTATAGTGAATAAAACAGTGATGATCCATTCTGAAATATCTAAGATATAACTGTATTTTGAACCTATGCCTTCAACACTTTCTAACATCACAAGAAGAATGCTTAACAGTATCACAAATAATAAGATAACATCAAATAGTTTGCCTGCTGGAGTATCTGCTTCATAAATAACTTCATGAAGTTTTAGTTTCCAGTTTTTTAGTTCCTTTTCTTTTGACATACTTCAAAAATACTATTTTTTTGTTCCTTTATTAAATTATTTATTAATCTTTTACATGAAGTAAATTGTTGATATACTAAGTAGGATGCTAATGTTTAAATGCTTGAACCCCCATTAATTAATGACTTTTTAGTCTTTATTTGCAACTTAATTAACTAAATTAAACAAAAATTAATCTACCATTAATCGGTAATTAATCCTGTACTTAATAGGTCAATCTTATATTTAATAAAGTTATTTGAAATTTCAAAATTTTAGTTAAAATAAATAGTCATTAGTATATCTATGAAGATCATTTTGCACACACTCAACATAGTTTTTAGATCTACGTTCAGGGTAATGGGCGTTTCCATAAATTATTTCCGTTTTCCTGTTTTTTTAATACTTTTTTTGATGAGTTTTTCGTCTTTAAAAGCTCAGCAATTATCTAAAGTTGTCGACACCCAAATCGGATCACAAGGGAGTGGACTAGGCTGTGGATATAATTTTATTGGAGCGACTTACCCTTTTGGGATGGTTCAGTTTACTCCAAGCTTTTTCTCTCCTCACAAGGGTTTTGTGATTAACCAACTAAGCGGAGCTGGATGCCCCCACATGGGAAACTTTCCTGTTTTACCCCTTGCAGGTCAGCTAAAAAAATCGCCGACTAATATGGATGGTTTTGAAAAATATAAATCAATAAATGAAGCGCATGCTGGGTTTCTATCTCTTGAAATGCAAGATAATACAATTGCTAATCTCACTGCTAATAAACGTTTAGGGCTAGCAAATTTTAGGTTTGAGCAAGCCACAAATTCAGGTACTGTTATAATTGGTGCCGGAATCAGTTCTACTGATATATCAAATGCAATGGTAAAAATTACTTCTGATTCAAGTTGTGAAGGTTTTGCTGAGGGCGGGGATTTTTGTGGGTCCTCTACAAATTATAGAATATATTTTGTGGCCCAATTTGACAGAGATTCAAGTTCTAATGGAACCTGGCAGCGAAATGCTTTATTAGAAGATGAGATTCATGCTTCTGGAAAGGATTCTGGTGCGTACTTTTCATTCGATACCTCTTCCAATAATGAGGTCAATTATCGGATAGCAATTTCATATGTTTCAATAGAAAATGCTAAAGAAAACATGAAGGCTGGTATCATAGATGGCGGTTTTTCTGACTATAAAAAAAAGGCAGAAGCTGCATGGGATTCTAGCTTGTCAAAAATTACAATCGAATCTCCTAATACAGATCGTAAGATTCAATTTTATACTCACTTATATCACTCTTTAATACATCCCAATATTGTTAGTGATGAAAACGGCGAGTACATGGGAGCGGATTTTAAAGTTCATAAAACTCATGGTAATGCTCAATACAGTTCCTTCAGTGTATGGGATACCTATCGTACGCAAGCACAGCTAGTCGCTATGTTATATCCCGACGAGAGCAGTGATATGATGAAGTCTTTAGTTGATTTTGCAGATCAAAGTGGAGGGTATGGACGTTGGATTTTAGCGAATATTGAAACAGGTATAATGCAAGGAGATCCCACTCCAATTCTTATTTCCAATTCTTATGCTTTTGGTGCGACCAATTTTGATTTAAAAAGAGCTTTTGACTATATGAAGCGCGGGGCTACTATTCCTCTTTTGCGTTCTCAAAATCAAGAAATTCGTCCCTACTTAAAGGAGTATTTAAGAGATGGTCATACATTTGCTTCAATGATGTTAGAATATACTTCGTCTGATTTTGCTATCGGTCAATTTGCACTTCAAGCTTTAAACCTAACAGAAGATGCCTCTTATTTTATTAATAGATCTCAAAATTGGAAAAATATTTATAACCCAAATAATAAATGGTTAAATTCTAGGTATCCAAATGGTAAGTGGAAATATATAGAGCATGATTGGAGAGAAGCAACCTATAAGAATTACTTCTGGATGGTTCCTTACAATTTAACTGGGTTAATCGATACTCTTGGGGGGTCAAAGGCAGCTGAAGACCGTTTGGATGTTTTTTTCGAGCGTTTAGACGCCTCATACGATGACGCCTGGTTTGCAGCAGGTAATGAGCCTGACTTTCAAGCGCCTTGGATATATAATTGGACGGATGCTTCCTATAAGACTTCTGAGGTTGTTCATAGAGTATTTAATGAGATGTACACGAGCGAACCAACAGGACTTCCTGGAAATGACGACTTAGGAACTATGGGGGCTTGGTATGTATTTGCTTCCGTTGGACTTTATCCAATGATTCCAGGTGTTGCGGGTTTTTCTGTAAATACACCTCAATTTGAAAAAGTAATATTGAATCTTCCCAATGGGGTATTAACCATTAATGGAGGCTCCAAAGAAAACCCTTATATTAATTCCTTGAAAATTAATGGCAAAAAGTACAAGTCAACTTGGATCGATTGGGATTTCATTAAAAATGGTGGAATTATAGATTTCGAGTCTTCTAATATTCCAAACAAAATTTGGGGAATAGATTCTGAATCTCCTAGCTTTGACCAACAATAATTGTGTTTAGGGACACATTCAATTTAATATTTATACATTTAAAAATCAAGTTAACTCATATAGTAAATGAAATTAGTAAAAATTCTGTTGTGTTTTTTTATGATTATATCCACAGAGGTTTGTAGTCAAGACCAACCTATTAGCCTTGTAGATTTTGTGAATCCTTTAGTGGGTTCTGACTCTGCCTTTGAACTGTCTAATGGAAATACTTATCCAGCAATAGCAACTCCCTGGGGGATGAATTTTTGGACTCCACAAACAGGCGAAATGGGTAATGGATGGGGGTATACTTACGACGCTAATAAAATCAGAGGATTTAAGCAAACACATCAACCAAGTCCTTGGATTAATGATTATGCAGCGTTTTCATTATTTCCTGAAACGGGTAAGCTAGAAATTAACGAGGACGAACGGGCCTCATGGTATTCTCATAAAGCAGAAATTAGCAAGCCCCATTACTACAAAGTATACTTAGCAGACTATGATGTTACAACCGAAATAGCGCCAACAGAGCGGGGGGCGCAGTTTCAATTTACATTTCCAAAAACAGATAATGCCCATATTTTAGTGGATGGGTTTTTTAAGGGTTCAATGGTTAAAGTATTTCCTGAAGAACGAAAAATTGTAGGGTATTGTCGCAATAATTCTGGAGGGGTTCCCGAAAATTTTCATAATTATTTTGTCATTTATTTTGATAAAGATTTTGAAACATCACAAACATGGTCCGTCAATAAAAAATCTAAGTTAGAAAACAGTAAATTAAGCCAGGAATTAACGGCTGAAGGCTATCATGTAGGAGCGGTTGTCAGTTTTAAAACAAAGAATAACGAAAAAATAACAGCCAAAGTAGCGTCTTCTTTTATAAGCTTAGAACAGGCAAAATTGAATTTAAAAAGAGAAATCGGTTCGGATACCTTTAATCAAACAAAAACCAAAGCAGCAGCTCTGTGGAATACAGAACTAGGTAGAATAGAAATTGATGGGGGTACAGTTGAACAATACAGAACATTTTACACGGCTCTGTATAGAGTCTTATTGTTTCCAAGAAAGTTTTATGAGCTTAATATCGCTAATGAAATCGTTCATTACAGTCCGTATAATGGTGAGGTTCTGCCAGGCTATATGTTTACTGATAATGGGTTTTGGGACACTTTTAGGGCTGTATTTCCATTTTTCACTATCATGTATCCCGAGTACACCAGCCAGCTAATGCAAGGTTTGGTTAACACTTATAACGAAAGTGGTTGGTTGCCAGAATGGGCTAGTCCCGGACACAGAGATTGTATGGTAGGGTCCAACTCTGCTATCAATATTGCAGATGCTTATTTGAGAGGGATTCGCGGGTATGATATTGAAACTCTTTACGAAGCAATTATAAAAAACACTAATAGTGTAGGTCCTGTGAGTTCTGTAGGTCGTTATGGAGCGGCAGATTATAATAAACTTGGGTATGTCCCTTATGATGTAGGGGTCAATGAGAATGCGGCAAGAACCTTAGAGTATGCCTTCGCCGATTGGAGCATAGCCGAATTAGGAGAGGCTTTAAATAAGCCTCAAAAGGAGATTGATTTATTTAGAGATAGAAGTTTAAATTATAAGCAGTTGTTTGATCCAGAGATTGGGTTTATGCGGGGTAAAAACAAAGACGGAACATGGGCCAAAACGTTTACTCCAGACAAATGGGGAGATGCTTTCACTGAGGGTTCTTCGTGGCATTGGACTTGGTGCGTGTTTCACGATCCAATTGGATTGGCAGCTTCTTTTGGCGGGGTAGAAAATATGCGAAATCGTTTGGATGAGGTTTTTACAGCTGCGCCAACGTTTAATGATTCGTATTACGGTCAGCAAATTCACGAAATCACTGAAATGTTAGTGGGAGATATGGGACAATATGCACATGGAAACCAACCCATTCAACACGCGATTTACTTATACAATTGGCTTGAGCAGCCATGGAAAACACAAATGCGAGCAAGAGAAATTATGGGTAAATTATATTCATCCGCGCCTGATGGCTTGTGTGGAGATGAAGATAATGGGCAAACTTCTGCCTGGTATGTTTTTTCTGCAATGGGTTTTTATCCAGTAACCCCCGGAACTGGACAATATGCGATGGGAAGTCCTCTGTTTAAAAGTGTAAAATTACATCTTCAAAATGGAAACACTTTTGAAATTAAAGCAGCTAAAAACTCCAAGGAAAATATATATGTAAATTCGGTTCGAAAAGGGAAGGTCGTTTATGCTAAAAACTACATCACTTACGACGATATTATGAATGGATCTATTTTTTCTTTAGATATGAGTTCTGAGCCTAACATTAATCTGGGGACTGATAAAACTTCAAAACCATATTCAATGAGTCAGGATTAATGACACAGGAATTAATTTAAAAGTTTCATATGATTAATAAATTAACCTATTTGCTTTTTTCTATCTTCCTTAGTGCTCTTTCTTTTTCTCAAGAAATGAGCGTAAAGAACCCCATAGAACTTAACGCATTGTTCTCGGATCATATGGTCTTACAACAAAGTTCCAAGGTTTCATTTTGGGGAAGCTGTACTCCAAATGATACGCTCAGCGTTAAAGGCAGTTGGGGTGGTAAATCGTCTACATTAGTAGACCCGAATGGAAATTGGAAATTAGATTTAGAAACCCCCAAAGCAGGCGGTCCTTTTACTATTGAAATAGAAACTAAGTTTTATAAAAAATCTTTAGTAGATGTTATGATTGGAGAAGTTTGGCTTGCTTCCGGTCAATCCAATATGGAGATGCCATTAAGAGGTTGGCCCCCTAATGATGTTATTAATAATTCAAAAGAAGAAATAGAAAAGTCAGATTATTCTGAGATTAGAATGTTTACTGTTCAGAGACAGCTTTCATTAAAACCAATGAAAACATTTAAAGGAAGCTGGAAGGCTTCTAGTCCAGAAACTGCTGCTGAGTTCAGCGCAGCTGCTTATTTTTTTGCTCGTAGATTACATAAAACTTTAAACGTTCCTATTGGGATTATTAATTCGAGTTGGGGAGGCACACCTGTAGAGGCTTGGACTAGTAGCCGTCAAGTAAAAAAAACTGGAGATTTTGATAGTATTTTAAACGCTATTAATTTTGTCGATAATCAAAAAGGGATTTCTGATTGGTTTTCAAAATGGAAATCATTAGATATTCCTGTAGGTGATAAACAATGGGATGAATTAGTTGTTTATGACTCTGAATTTAAACAAGTTGATTATGATGATAGCCAGTGGGACGAGGTGTATCTGCCTGGCCAATTTGATGCTATTATCCAAACAGATTTTGATGGGGTTATTTGGTTCCGTAAAACAGTTCATATTCGAGATTTAGATTCAGACTATACACTAGCAATAGAAGCTATTGATGATATGGATGTTATTTACGTCAATGGGAATAAGGTTGGTAGTTTTGCGGGGACTCATTACTCGAACTCAAAAAGAGCCTATAAGGTTCCTAAGACATTTTTAAATAAGGGAGCCAATACGATAGCCATTCGTGCCATTGATGTAGGAGGTCCTGGAACATTCAAAGGCCCTATGTTATTAATTAGCGACTCTGGATCAAAAATTTCATTAAGCGGGTATTGGAACTACAGAATGTCTGCGGAGATTTATAAAAGCAAGTTATATTTGTATGGGACTGAGCACTTAAATTTAAATGATAAACCCACTAGTATTAAAGTTAACCCAAAACTTCCAACAGTACTATTTAATGCTATGATTCATCCATTGGTACCCTATACAATTAAAGGGACTATTTGGTATCAAGGAGAAGATAATGTCGGTCGTGCAGAACAATATAAGCGACTGTTCCCCGGAATGATTAGCGATTGGCGTGAAAAGTGGAATTACGATTTCCCATTTTACTTTGTTCAAATTGCGCCGTTTCAATACCACGGAGAAAACAATACAGCTTTGGATCAATCTCAAAAATTAAGAGAGGCTCAACGAATAACCCTGAATACAAAAAATACAGGAATGGTTGTGACTATGGATATTGGAAACTTCAATAACATCCATCCTTCAAATAAACAAGCGGTTGGAAATAGACTAGCAGGGTTGGCCTTGCTCAATGATTATGGAAAGCAGATAGTAGCCTCAGGCCCCTTGTTTAAAGGGATAAAAAGACAGGCAGATATACTGGTTGTTAATTTTGATCAAATCGGCAGTAGCTTGATTTCTAAAGGCAATTTAAGGGGTTTTGAAATAGCAGGAGCCGATAAGGTATATAAGACTGCAGAGGCTAAAATTATAAATAATACGATTGAACTTTCTGCTTCTACAGTTTCTAATCCTAAATATGCAAGATACGGATGGAGTGATAAAGCGGTCCCTTGCCTTTTTAATTTTGAAGGGCTTCCAGCATCTTCATTTACATCTGAATAAAAATATGAGTTTATTAAAGCCAATTTACAGACATTTTTATCTAGTAGTGAGTATTTTCTTGTTGAGCCTTTATTCCACAAGTGTTCATTCCCAACAACAGCCTACACGACCTTCAGCTGCGTACCAATCTAGACTAGAAATTATAGAATCTAAAATAGATAGTATACTCTCTTTACTGACTCTAAAAGAAAAGGTTTCTATGTGTCACGCACAATCTCAATTTAGTTCACCCGGAATCCCACGATTAGGAATTCCTGAGTTATGGATGTCCGATGGACCTCATGGAATTCGAGCTGAAATTAATTGGTCTAATTGGGATTATTCTGGTTGGACAAACGATTATATTACTGCTTTCCCTGCATTAACTTGTCTTGCTGCAACTTTTAATCCGTCCCTGTCAAATCAATATGGAGCTAGTATTGGAGAAGAAGCACGCTACCGAAAAAAAGATGTATTGTTAGGGCCAGGCGTGAATATTTATCGCACTCCGCTTAACGGAAGAAATTTTGAATATATGGGTGAAGACCCTTATTTAGCATCCACAATGGTAGTTCCTTATATTAAAGGAGTACAAAACAATGGGGTTGCAGCCTGTGTTAAACACTTTGCATTAAATAATCAGGAGTTATGGAGGAATCATATTAATGTTCAGGTAAGTGATAGGGCATTGTATGAGATCTATTTGCCTGCATTTGATGCCGCTGTAAAACAAGGTGAGGCTTGGTCTATAATGGGCGCTTATAATCAGTTCAGGGGGCAACACTGCAGTCATCATGAACTTCTTTTAAATAAAATACTTAAAAAGGACTGGGCTTTTGATGGAGTTGTTGTTTCTGATTGGGGAGGTACACATAACACCAATGAAGCAGCTCTTTACGGTCTTGATATAGAAATGGGGTCTCCAATTGACAAGCAAACATCACCAAGACAAGCATTTGATGCTAATTTCCTTGGTACTTCATTTTTAAATTTATTGAAAAGTGGAGAGATTGATGAACGTATTTTGGATGATAAAGTGCGAAGAATTCTACGTTTGATGATGCGTACTACTTTAGACTTTATGAGGCCGTTAGGTAAAATTAATAATATAGAACATAGTATGGTAGCTCGCCAAGTAGCCATAGAAGGAGTTGTTCTTTTGAAAAATAAGGATAATTTTTTTCCATTAAATACTACTCAGAAATTAACAATTGCTGTGATTGGTGAAAATGCGGTAAAATCTATGACTACCGGTGGTGGCTCTTCAGAGCTAAAAGCTAATTATGAAATCTCTCCTCTAGAGGGTATAAAAAAGCGTTTTAAAAACGCTTCTATAATTTTTTCAAAAGGATATACTTCAGAAGACACAAATCAAAGCCGTAAATTACTTATTAATGAGGCTCTAGTAACAGCGTCTATGGCAGACGTAGTACTTTTTTTTGGAGGGTTAAACAAAAACAGAGGTCAGGATTGTGAAGCAGCAGATCGCGAAGAACTTAAACTCCCATACAATCAAGATTACTTAATTGCCGAATTGCAAAAAGTTAATCCTAATATTGGTGTTGTATTAGTAAGTGGAAACGCGGTTAGCATGCCGTGGATTTATGATGTTAAGACTGTTTTTCAAGCTTGGTATTTAGGGAGCGAAGCTGGAAATGCAATCGCCGATATTATTAGTGGTGATTCAAATCCTTCTGGAAAATTGCCATTTTCGTTTCCAGTCAAACTAAGTGATAACTCGGCACATTTTTTTGGTGAATTGTCTTATCCTGGAGATGGCGAAACACAATATTATAAAGATGATATTTTAGTGGGGTATAGATGGCACGATACTAAAGATATTAGACCGTTATTTTCATTTGGACATCGATTGTCTTACTCATCCTTTGAAATTACAGATATTAAATCTGATAAGAAAATTTATGAAGCTAGTGATAGTATAAATATAACATACAAGCTTAAAAACACAGGAAGTAAGGATGGTGCTGAGGTTGTTCAGGTTTATGTTGGTAAATCAAATTCGAAAGTAACAAGAGCATTAAAAGAGCTTAAAGGATTTAAGAAAACTTTCTTGAAGTCTGGTAAACAAACAAAAGAAGAGATTATAATAAATGTTTCTGATTTATCATTTTATAATGAGTCGATTTCTGGTTGGGATTTAGAACGTGGAGACTATGCTATTTATGTTGGGAATGCTTCAAATGCTATATCTAAATTGATGATAATTAAGATCAAATAACAGTGATTTAAATAGATTGAAATTTATGGGCAGCTTGGTGCTTACATTAACTCATTTGGAATCTGTTTAATAACGTCTTTATAGGTACTTGGAAAATTATCACCCATAATTTTATTATACCTAATAATATAATCATTAAACTGTTTTTTAGCCTTGAAAGTTAAGTCCATATTGTGAAGTGTGTGGATCCTATAATAAAAGGCAGTTTCGTTCAATGAATCAATATTAAATAGAATTTCTGTTAACGGAATTATAGGGGTATACTCTTTGTTCGAATACAATCGTTTTATTTGGTTTGGAATGATTTTTATAATTTCATACTCGAAATTCTTCTTTACTTTATCAAAACATTCATCATTAATAGATAACAAAAATTTCCCTGGACTAATTAGATTTGTTAGTTTATCTAAGGAGTTATAATCTAGTAAATCATTTCGTAAGGAGTCTAATTGAGTCGAGAAATTAAAATAATCACAATAAAATTCATCGCCTATTTCCATAAAAAAGAGTCTCTTGGAGTAAATAAGTTCTAAGCCATCTACATCTTTAAGGATGTTTCTTAATTGACTAATAATTACATTTTTTAAGTTTTTAGCTTTTTGTGGTGTGCTTTCAGGCCAAAGGGTAGAGTGAATTTTTTCTGATGTTAAGCCGTTAACATCTTTTTGTTTACTGCTAAAAAGTAACAATAAAAAAAGTTGTCTAATCTTGGGGCTAAACAAGTAGGAAATGTCTTTTTTATTTCTATCAACAATTCTAAAACTGCCAAATAAATAAGTGGAATTAGCACTTATTTTTGTTTTCGCTTCTTTTATGTTAGGCTTTAAAATGTTTTGAATTTGAATTTTGAAAGCATCTTTTTTCTTCTTTCGTATTTTATTTAAATACTTTAAATAGTATAAAATCGCTGTCATTAATATGAGTACAATAATTATTAAAATAGTTTTATAACTTGATTTTGTTTCAATAAGATATATTTTCTCTTTAGAAACAGGTTGACCATTTAAAGAGTAGATATTAATTTTACTACTTCCGTCTCCTTTAAACTCTTGTGTAGTACAAAAAAACTGATTCGTTGATTTATTTAGGTAAAGGTTAGCATTAGTTCTGATTTTTTCAGAGATCATAGGAATTGAATCCCCAAATATTTTGTGACTTCCGTCCTTAATAGAATACTTATACAATTTTAAAAAAGTAGAAGGAATATATTCTGAATAGCCAAGGGTGTAAAATAAAGAGGCGTCTTTATTTAGGACTAAACTTCTTGAAGACACCATTTTTATATTGTCTTGTTTAGACTCCCAAAGCTTTTGAATTTCTTTAGTTTCTAGGTTAACTTTGTAGCAGTCATAGTAATACTTTTTTCCAACACTTTGCTCTCCCGTTTTATTTCCTTGTCCTCCAAATAATAATAAGTTCTGTTCATCTATTTGAGTCATTCCAGAGAAAAATCGAGGAGAAATAACATCTCCTGTAAACGTAATCGTGTTCCACTTGTCGCTGTTAATATCGTATGAGTTGAATGCATTGGTGTACTTCTGGTTACCATAGCCTCCAAATATCAAATACTCCTCTGTATTTGGGTTGAAAATCCCGTTGTGATGATGCCTTTGTTGAGAAAGCCTCAGTGAACTAATCTCAGTCCAGTACTCTGGATTTACCAAGTCAATGGCTGCAATTGTTGATTTGTCATCCAAAACATCATATAATTCGTAAACATATAATTTGTTATTGTCTGGGTCTAGAAAGCTAGTTCCAAGTCGCATAGGAACTGCTAATGAATTTTTAAAGTTATGTACGGTGCTTTTTTTGTTTACATGGTTATAAAAAGTTAAACTATCTTTATTTTGATAAATAAATCTATTGTTATTTTCGTCAAAAGTTATAGAAGTTACTTGCTCAAATGACTTAGTGCTTATTAGTTTCCAATTGTAAGATTCTGTAATTAACCAGTTAGGATGGTCAACTTCCCCATAAAGATCTCCATTAGAATCGGATACATCATTCCCATAACTCTCATTGAAATCAAAAATATATTTTTCATTTTTATTTACAACTATTAAATCTTTAATAGCCATTAGAGGTACGTCTATAACACTGCCATGTTTTCCAAAATAAATTTCCGGAACGATAGTGTTTCTAAACTCATTTTCGTTGGATGAAAACAACTTGTCATTAACTATAAGTGTGATTTTTTTGGAAGTATAATTAAAGTTCAATGATATATTAATCCATTTTCTAGATCCAATCATTTCTTTTTTTATGGGGACAGAAATTAATTTTTTAACGCCGTCTAAATTTAATCTAAGTTCTCCACTACCACCTTCATTATCAATGTATGCCAATGAATACGAGATAGGGTTGCTCTTGTCTTTTATATTTAAAACATATCCAAATATTTTTGAATCTATAATAGATAAATCGAAATCAATACTAAAATTCCCTGAAAAATTTGGTTCATCGTGTACAAACACATTGTAGGAAGTTCTATCGACAATAGAACTCTCGCTGGAGTTAAAGCGTATGCCTTGAGTATGTCCTAAAACAGGTAACAAGATTAGGCTGTAAAATAGTAATTTGATTAAAAACTTTGTCATGCTTAATTAAGAACAATTTCTTATTTGTGAAGTTAATTAATTATTTCTAATCAATGAAATAATTATTTAATTTTAAAGTGTCAATAGTTTGACATAGACAACCTTGAACTGATAATCAGGATATGAATAGAATTACAATATTTTTTTTATTTCATTTTTTTCTATTGTGGCCAACTATCATAGATTGTATTTAATTACTTAGCTGTTTTAAAGCGATGCTTGAATCGTTTGTGGGGAAATTACATGAATTATTGACACAGACATAAATCATAGTAGTACCTTGAATAAATCGATTTTTTAATAACGGAAATTCGGCTTCATTTTCACTGAACGATTTGTTCTTTATGTCAGAGACTCTACCGCATATTACTTTATTGGGAATATAGTGTTTATTAACTTCTTTAATTTTTTGAATAGCATCTTCTCCAACAATGGCTAGTTCATAAAAACTGCCACTTAAATGGGTGTATATATCCAACCAGTTAGAATATGAAGACGGATAATTTTCAATTAAGGGCGCTATATTGTGCACCATTTGACGACTTGTTTTTAAGTAGTTTGCGTCCTCAAAAAAATGACCAAGTTTAGTTAAGTTTTTTGCCATTATAGAATTTGAACTAGGTATGACATTATCTTCAAGTTCTGTTTTCTTAGTTATAAGTTTAGAGTCAATATCTGAAGTGAAAAAGAACATATTTGAATCCTTATCATAAAAATGTTCAAATGTATAATCGGAAAGTTTTTTTGCAAGTAGGACCCATTTATCTTCTAGTGAAACTTCATATAGTGAAATGTAAGCTTCTATTAGGGTAGCATAGTCTTCCAAATAAGCATTAATGGTTGCTTTTTTGTTTTTATAACTTCGAAATAAACTTCCGTCGTTTTTTATAATATTTTCTTCTAAAAATGAGGCGTTTTTAAGAGCTATATCTAAAAAATGATTATCATTGAAAACCCGATATGCATCTATATATCCCTTTAGCATGAGAGCATTCCAAGAGGTTAGTATTTTATCGTCTAAACGTGGCGGTTGTCTTTTAGCGCGTTCAACTAACAGTTTGTTTTTCCATTGATCTACTATTTTTTTTAGATCAGTAATCTCAATATTGTTTAAAATAGCAAATTCATCATCAGTTTTAGATCTAATTAAATTATAGGCGTTGTTCTCCCAAAAACCATACTCGTTAATATTGTAATACTGAGAGAATAGTTCAAACTCTGATCCAATTATCTTTTCAAGTTCTTCTTTTTTCCATACATAAAACGCACCTTCTTCTAGTTCATTTTCTTCGTTCATACTATCTGCATCCAAAGAGGCGTAGAATCCGCCGTTTTCATGCAACAGTTCACGTTCAATAAATTCCAAGGTGTTGTAAACTGTTTCTTTATAGAGTTCATTTTTATTGATCAAATAAGCGTCCGAATATAAACTAACTAATTGACCATTATCATAAAGCATTTTTTCGAAATGAGGTATATGCCATTTTTCATCAACTGAATATCTTGCAAATCCTCCTCCAACTTGGTCAAAAATTCCGCCATAGGCCATTTTTGTTAGTGTTGTGTTTACATATGCTTGCAGGTTACTGTTTTTAGTTTTGTAGGCATGTCGCATTAAAAACTGGTAATTTGTAGGCATTGGGAATTTTGGAGCCCTGTTAAGTCCTCCAAAATCAATGTCAAAAAATGCGCTCCATTTATCTACACATTGTTGTATATACTCTTCAGAAAAAATAATTTCATTTTTATTTGGAATCACCAAGTTTGACTGCTGAACGCCCTCAGTGAGCTTCTCAGCATAATCAATTATTTTAGTAGAATCCTTTTGATACAAATCTGATATTTGTTCTAAAGCACTTACCCAGTTTTCTTTAGTAAAATAGGTCCCTCCCCATACAGGTCTGCCGTCTGGCAAGGCGATGCAGTTTAATGGCCAGCCGCCGCCGCCAGTAATAAGTTGAACCGCATTCATGTATACTTGGTCAACATCTGGCCGTTCTTCTCTGTCTACTTTTATATTGATGAAGTTATTATTCATGATGTCAGCAACTTCTTCGTTTTCAAAACTTTCGTGCTCCATTACATGGCACCAATGGCAAGCTGAATAGCCTATAGAAATTAAAATTAATTTATTTTCTTTTTTAGCTAATGCTAAAGTTTCGTCATTCCATGCATACCATTCTACTGGGTTATGAGCATGTTGAAGTAAATAAGGGCTTGTCTCATTTATTAAGCTATTTGTAAACTTATGTTTTAGCATTTTGGAGGTGTCTTTATTATTACAATTAAGTAATAGGATGGAGAAAACAAGAAGGGACAAATATTTCATCTTTATAAAATCAAATCAAGAAAATACGATTGATACTTCATGGTATCAATTAAGGTTACAATTTAAAAATATTTATTTAGTTTTTGTCCCAATTTAGACTCTATTTTTTTAGTAGTTTTCCGTGTATTACTAAAGTTTTAGTCTTTGAGTTTAATTATTTTCAATCTTTTATGGCGTCGCATAAAACTTTGAATAATATGTTGGGCATCCTTATTGTGTTCCATTGGAGTGATGATAGACTTTAATACTTCTGTAGTATTGATTTGAAAGTTTAAGTTGTAATAAGCAAACCCTTTAAATACGCCGTTTTCGATGAGTACGGCACTTCGTTCGTCTACATCACGTCCATAATCTACAAGAATCATATTTTGATCTTTAAATGTATTGGACTCAATAAGCTTTAAAACACGTTTATTATAAATTTCATTAGTCTCTTTAGAAATACAGGCACCAGCACAAGTTTTTATATCGTATCCAAAACAAGCATTTTCTGTTTTATACAAGCCACATAGTTTTTGGCACAGTTGGTTCTTTTCAATAATTTTATTCAAAAAGCTTTTACCGCTATCATTATTAGAAAAAGTTGTAATTGGTTTTTGGTTGCCTTTTATTCTATCAATTTTTAAATTAATATAGCCGTTAGTGTCTATGAAACTAAATAAACCATGGGTAAATATTGTGCGTCTAAGTGCCCGGTTAAATTTGGGCTTATTTCGTTTAATTTCTTCACTTTCTTTTAAAAGAGCAACTAATTCACTTCCAGTTTCGTCGTAAGTGACTGTCGCCACTTCTAGTTGAATTTTTTTTGATTTTGTTGTCTGCCCAGTAAAGTGCTGACTAATTCTACTTTTAATATTTTTACTTTTTCCAATATATACAATCTCACCATCTGCCTTATGAATGTAATAAACTCCTGTAACAGCCGGTAGCTTGGAAATTATTTCTGTTAACTTAGGTTCCATCTGATGTTTAGGGTCTAAGCGAATAGCGGCTTTGACAATTGTTTTTTCAACATCCTTATCAAGCAACATCTTAAAAAGCTTAACAGTGGCTGTTGCATCTCCAGCAGCCCTGTGGCGGTCACTTACAGGGATTCCTAGCGAACGCACCAGCTTACCTAAACTGTAGGAGGGAAGGTCTGGAATTAATTGTTTGGAAAGTTCTACAGTACATAAGTTTTCACGTTCAAAACTGAAGCCGAGGCGTCGAAATTCGGTTTTTAAGATTCGGTTATCAAACTGGGCATTGTGTGCCACCAATACACAGCCTTCTGTGATTTCTACAACACGCTTTGCAATTTCATAAAACTTTGGAGCAGATCGTAGCATTTTGCTGTTAATACCTGTTAGATTGACTACAAATGGTTGAATGTCACGTTCGGGGTTTACCAAACTGATAAACTGGTCAACAATAGTGTGGCCATCAAATTTGTAGATAGCAATTTCAGTAATGCCTTCTTCATTAAACTTTCCTCCGGTAGTTTCTATGTCTAATACTGCGTAAATAATAGTGTTTTAATTAGTGTAATTTCTTGCTCCAAAGATACTACTTCCTACGCGAATCATTGTACTCCCATTTTCAATTGCTAAAGGATAATCTCCACTCATTCCCATAGATACAACCTTAAGGTTTTCTTCTGTATTTTTTAAACTATCAAAATCACTTTTGAGTAGCGTGAACTCCTCTGTTATTTGTGCCGTATTCTCAGTAAAACTAGCCATTCCCATCACGCCAACTATGGCTATGTTTTTTAAACTTTTATAATGCTCCGAATTCAAAATTTCATGTGCTTCTTTGGAAGTCATCCCAAACTTCGTGTCTTCTTGCGCTATTTTAAGTTGTAATAAACAGTTAATTACTCGTTGGTGTTTTGCTGCTTGTTTATTGATTTCATTAAGTAATTTCAAACTATCTACTCCATGAACTAAATCGACAAATGAAGCCATGTATTTTACTTTGTTTCTTTGTACATTCCCAATCATATGCCATTGTATGTCTTTAGGCATTTGTTGATGCTTTTCAGCCATTTCTTGAATTTTGTTTTCTCCAAATATGCGTTGTCCTGAGTCATAGGCCTCCATTAAATCTTCAACGGGTTTTGTTTTAGAAACAGCCACCAATGTTACATGGCTTGGAAGCTGTATTTTAATTTGAGTTAAATTATTCTTTATAGACATCTTTAAAATTCGTATATAGTGTTTCCGCTTCTTAATTTAGGGTAAATATAGGTGCTTTTAGGGGGCATAACAGCTTTGGAGTCTGCAATAGCCTTTAGCTCTTGTATTTGTATGGGGAAAAGGCCGAATCCAACAGCTTGATTTCCTGAGTCTATAGCCGTTTTAATTTGGTTCATACTGTCTTTTCCATGTACATAACTAATACGCTTGTCAGTCCTAATATTTGTGATCCCTAAAATAGGTTCTAAAAGTTTAGTTTGCAGGATGTACGTATCTAGTTGGCTAATAGCTGTTCCGATTTCTTGCTTTGATTTTCGTAAAGATAAGGAATAAAACCTGCCTGCTAAGTACATTGAAATCTCGTGTTTTTTAGAACTTATATAGGGCTGGTGTCCTTTTTTTTTAACTTCAAAAGTCAGCTTAACTTTTTCTAAGAATTCTTCAGAAGTTAACCCATTTAAATTTTTTATTAATCTGTTATAGTCATAAATTTTAAGTTGTTTCTCTGGGATTAAATAACTTAAAAAATGGGTGTAAGCAGCATCTTTATGGTTTGAACAATCTTCATCTATTTCAGCCGCTAAAAGTGCTGAAGAAGCTGAGCGATGATGGCCGTCTGCAATATAAAGTGAGGGTATCTTTTTGAATGCTGTTTGGATAAAATCAACATCCATCATATGATCAATACACCAAATTTTGTGACTTTCATTTTCTGTGTCCCATGACTGTATTTCCCTAGCATTTTCTTTTGCATTTTGAATTCCTTTTTCAATAATCGAATCATCAGGAAAAGTCAGTAAAATAGGAGCTGCATTAAAACGCACGGCTTTCAAATAAGATTTAAAAGTTTTTTCTCGTTTTGTAATAGTAGCTTCATGTTTTTTTATCACGTTTGTGTTGTAATCTTTCACACTTGCTCCTGCGATAATCCCACAAAATAAATGACCATCTCCTTGTACTGTTTCATAAATATAGAAAGCGGGTGTTTCATCCTTAATTAATACGTTTGTGGCCTTGAAATCTTCGTATTTATTTTTCACCAACATATAACGCTCCGCTTTTGTCATTGAGTCACTTAAGTGTTTCTTTAAATGAATAATACTCAAAAATGAAAGAGGATTTTTAGCCAGTGTATTTTGTAATTCTTCTTCTGTGTAGTTTTTGTAGGACTTAGAACTAAAATATTGAAGGTGTTTTTTACTAGGTCGTACGGCTTTAAAGGGGACTATATGTGCCATTTTCAATTATAGATTGGGAGGTTATGAAAATTGTTGAGCTACAATAATTGCTTTTCGGTCATTCGCGTAATTATAAAAGCCCTCACCTGATTTGATTCCATGCTTTCCTGCTTGGACCATGTTTACTAAAAGAGGATTGGGTGCATATTTTGATTTTTTAAATCCGTTGTACATCACTTCTAAAATAGATAGACAAACGTCTAAACCAATAAAGTCTGCCAATTCTAAAGGCCCCATTGGGTGTGCCATACCAAGTTTCATGATGGTATCAATTTCTTTAACTCCTGCAACTCCCGAATGTAATGTTTCTATGGCTTCATTGATCATAGGCATTAAAATTCGGTTAGCCACAAACCCAGGGTAGTCATTAACTATCACTGGAGTCTTTCCAATTTCTTCAGCTAAATTTTTAGTAAAATTTAATACGGTTTCTGAAGTGTTGTATCCAACTATAATTTCTACCAATGGCATGATTGGCACAGGATTCATAAAGTGCATTCCAATCACCTGTTCTGGTCTTGAAGTCACTGCTGCAATTTGTGTGATAGATATAGATGAGGTATTGGTTGCCAAAATGGTGTCTTCTGGACATGCAGCATCTAACTGTTTAAATATATTAAGTTTTAAATCAACATTTTCAGTAGCAGCTTCAATTACTAAACTAGCATATTCTACGCCTTCAGTAATTTCAGTGAAGGTTGAGATGTTTGAAAGCGTTTGAAGTTTAGTAGCCTCTTCAATCTTTCCTTTAGAAACTAAGCGGTCTAAGTTTTTTGAAATAGTTTGAAGTGCTTTACTAAGTGCTTCTTGGTTGACATCAATAAGCTGAACCTTATAGCCAGATTGTGCAAATGTATGTGCTATACCATTACCCATAGCTCCGGCTCCAATAACTGCAATATTTTTCATAAGTGTGTATGTTTAAAAACAATCTATAATTTGATAAGCGACTCTTAAAGCATCTGTACCATCTCTCAAAGTAACTACAGGTTTTGATTGATTGTTTATGGCATCCGAAAAGCTTTCTAACTCTTCCAAAATAGCATTATTTGGTGCTATTTCAGGGGTTTCAAAATAAATTTGTTTTTTTATGCCTTCTGCATTTTGTAATACCATATCAAAATCTCCAGGCTTTTCTGGTGCATTTTTCATTTTTACCACCTCCACTTTTTTCTCTAAAAAGTCTACACTTATGTAGGCATCTTTTTGGAAAAAACGACTTTTTCTCATGTTTTTCATGGAAATACGGCTTGCCGTAAGGTTGGCTACGCAGCCATTCTCGAATTCTATCCGAGCATTAGCAATGTCTGGAGTTTCGCTTATCACAGAAACGCCACTCGCTGTTATGTTTTTAACAGCTGATTTAACAACACTTAAAATGATGTCAATATCATGAATCATTAAGTCTAATACCACAGGAACATCGGTGCCACGGGGATTAAATTCAGCTAGTCGGTGAGTCTCTATAAACATAGGGGATTTAATATCGTCTTTAACAGCTATAAATGCGGGATTAAAACGTTCTACGTGTCCTACTTGGCCTCTCAGGTTGTTCTCGTTCACTAAAAGACGAATATGTTCAGCCTCTTCAACTGTATTAGTTATTGGTTTTTCAATAAAAACGTGTTTTCCTTTAGTAATCGCTTTTATAGCACATGTATAGTGAGAAAGGGTGGGAGTTACAATATCTATAACATCAACGGCTTCAATTAAGGCTTCTATTGAATTATAGTAGGAGTATCCAAATTCTTTTTCAACCTTTTTGCCATTTGATTCATCAGGATCATAAAACCCCACAAGATCATATTTTTCAGATTGCTGAAGTAATTTAAGATGAATTTTCCCTAAGTGACCAGCACCTAAAACGCCTGCTTTTAGCTTCATAATTAAGATTTTATGTAAAACTATGGTTTTTTTACAGCTTTTATTTAATATGCCTATTAAAAATAAAATAAAAAATGTTTTTTAAGTGTTTCAACCTTTTTTGTTATTTAAAATATTACCTACTTAATCAAATTTTAAATTTGAAAAAAGCGCGCGTTTAACCTACCTTTACTTTTTAATTAAGAAGAACATCCTTCTACTCAATCACTCTTTTGAAAGATACGTTTAAACATAAAGGATTACGCAAGCAATTGGTAGCGATTTTAGTTTCTAAAGGCATTACAAACACTAACGTGCTAGAAGCTATTGGTTCTATTCCTCGACATCTTTTTATGGATTCAAGTTTTGTGGATCACGCTTACCAGGATAAAGCATTCCCTATTGCAGCAAGTCAAACTATCTCACAGCCTTATACTGTGGCGTTTCAATCAGAATTACTTGAAATAAATCCAGGGGATAAGATTCTCGAAATTGGAACTGGAAGTGGCTATCAAGCCGCAGTTTTATGTCTGCTAGGTGCTCATGTTTATAGTATTGAACGCCAACTAGAGTTGTTCAAGAAAACAAGTAAATTCCTGCCTAAAATTGGCTATGTTCCTAAACGATTAATCTTTGGCGATGGCTATAAAGGCCTTGTAGATGAAGCTCCTTTTGATCGCATTATTGTAACTGCTGGGGCGCCTTTTGTCCCAAAGCCATTACTGTCTCAATTAAAAATAGGAGGTAGGTTGGTGATTCCCGTCGGAGATGTTGATCAAATAATGACACTTTATATTCGTAAAGGGCCCAAAGAGTTTGAAAAACATGAACTAGGGAGTTTTAAGTTTGTTCCACTTTTAGAAAATAAGAATTAGAAACTAACCCCAAATAAGAATGCATCATTTACGAATTTAGATTTGTAAGATCTCACATAATCAATTCTTAGCAAGCGAAACCTTCCCCAGCCAATATTATCAATTCCTAAGCTAAATTCTTTATAGGGTTTTTGATCTTTTGTTGCAAATCCTTGTAGCCCAACAATTAAATTATAATTTAGTTTATTAATCAAAGGAATTTTCCCTAGTATAAATCCATTAAAATTATGTTCTAAGTGGTACTCTACATAGTTTTCGGAAGTGCTAAAATCATAGTACCCCACATTTTTAAAGCTAGATAAATACCTATCATCTAGAGTTACATGGGTTTGATTTCCATTGATGTGTTTAGCATCCATAAACGCGATTGATGAAGCTCCGAAAAAAGTACCACCAAATAAGTTATAACTAAACTCTCCTTTATTTTCTAAGCTAAAATTTTGAGACAGATTGACACTTAAATGGTCATAATTATAGTGAGTATTTGTTGCTCCAAATCCTTTTTCAAAACGAAAGTTAAGTTTTGGGTATTTCCGGTTAGAGACATTAAATTTACTCCCCGGATAGCTCAGGTATCTTTGCCCAAAACGGATGGCACCATTAAACTTGAATTTAAGAATATTATGATTTTCAAAAGGGGCTGAATCAAAATTTAAGGGGTCTAAAGGATTGTTGCTTGTGTAGGATTTGTCATCTTGATTAAGCGTCGTATAATCGGTACTATTGAACAATCCTCTGCGGTTCTCGTAACTGAGTGACGTACCAAATCGGAATCCATTAAAAAGCTCCTGACCATAATTTATTTTGACGAATCGATTTTCAAATAATTTCATATAATTCTCCTCAAAAAGTAAACTACTCAAAAAATTGATGGACCTCGAAATAGGATCTTGATCGTTAAACTGCTGTACTTTGAGACCCGCACTAAACCCTATATTTAAATTATTGATATTATTAAACTTATAGCGAAAACCGACAGTCCCTCTGAGGATTTGAGTGTCAAAACTATAATTTACTTGATTTTCTATCGCAAGATAATTTTTAAACTCATCGTAGCGTTTTGTGTAATTGATATCGACCATAGTATTAAATCCTTGAACCGTATTGAAATTGACGCCAGCCAACGGACTGCTAATATCGAACTCTTTGTGTTCAAAAGAGTTTTCGTAGTTGTATCCAAATAGTAAGTTTCCAAGTTTAAATTTATTATTTTTAAGGTCTACCGAATCACGGTATGTTTTGGATGCTTTAAGTGTTTGTGTGCTGTCTTTCTTGGTATAGTCTTTAAGCTCTTCATCGGTTAATGGGACTGGTCTAAGTGTATTCCAGTATTTAGAATCTTTTTTATTAGCTTCTCTTTCAAATGATAAAATTTCATTTGAAAACACGTCTCTTTCAAACTTAGGATTTAAAGAGTAGTTAGAGTAATTAGCCACAAAACTTCCGTCCCCATTAAAACCGAAAAACCCATATTCAAATCCAATCGTTTGAGATCGAATAATCCAGTGGTTCTCATTTTCGTCATAAGATAAATTTTGTTTAATAGTGATTGAATCCACAATTGGAAGTTGAATTTGACTGCCATTTACTTGTAGCTCTAACCCAAACAAAGCCCACTGATTTTCAACAATGTAAATA
The DNA here is from genome assembly GCA_905181825.1 of uncultured Flavobacteriaceae bacterium. Classification (GTDB taxonomy): domain Bacteria; phylum Bacteroidota; class Bacteroidia; order Flavobacteriales; family Flavobacteriaceae; genus Hel1-33-131. The sequence goes on along the minus strand of CAJIZJ010000025.1, from coordinate 16,338 downwards.
TTTCCTTCAAAAACAGGGTCATTTTCACGACGCGGGGTGACTTTGATTTTATTTATTAAATTTCCGCGATTATCATAAAAGACGCCCTCAAGATTGTAGCGGTAGTATTTAAAAGCATACTCTGCGATAGGAGAGACGATCTCTGCATTAATTTTAACGGTATTATTATAAAAATTATAATCAACATCAAGCGCATTATTAAAACTAAACCCGTTTGAGTCTCCACTTACTTTTGAAGCAATTATTTTTTCTGTAAGTTTATCTGGTTTCTGGTATTTTATTTTAGAAATTGTTTCTGATAAATAGATAATTCCAGAACGGGTAGAATCTAAACCAATATCAAGTTTCAACTCTTGCCCCATAAATTTTTCTGGGACGCTATCGATGCGAATAAGGCCTTTGGAGTAAAAGTCTGCCGAAAATGAATTAATTTTTTCCAACTGTGTTTTTCGGTTTTTAATGGCAGCCCTTACAATTCGATTTGCAGGGTTTTCATTCGCATCAATAACCACTTCATTTAAGGAGATTTTTTCTTCTAATAAAGTGACGTCTAAAGTATAAGGAAATTCTTTAATTTCAATGGTTTTAGTTTGTGTTTTAAATCCCAAAAACTGAAATACAACGTTGTAAGTCCCAGGTACTGACAGTGCCAATTCATAGTTCCCCTGTTCATTTGAGGTGGTTCCCGTATAGGAGTTTTCAAGATATATATTAACGTAGGGGATGGGTTGGTTTTCAATATCTGCAATAGAACCTTTAAGCTGAGCAGAGACAGATATAGAGGTGAGTAAGAAAAAGAATAATAAGCGCATTTGTTAAGATTAAAGGTTTGTTATAAAGTAAGACGACTACATCGGCTTATTGTTACAAATAAATAATTTATTGAATAAAATACACAAAGTTATAAGGGGCTACTTAAAATTCTTTTTCACCCGGTCTAAGTCTCGTTTGTTATCACGGTCTTTAATGGTTTCCCGCTTATCAAAAAGTTTTTTTCCTTTAGCTAAAGAAATTCTAAGCTTGGCAAACCCCTTGTCGTTTATAAATAACTTTAAGGGAACGATGGTGAGTCCAGAATTTTTTACTTCCTTTTCAAGTTTTTTGAGCTCTTTTTTATTGAGTAATAATTTGCGCTCTGCTTTGGGGGCATGGTTATAGTGATTTCCAAAGTCATATTCTTGAATAGTCATGTTAATCACAAAAAGCTCACCTCTTAAATTAAACTCACAAAAACTTTCAGCAATAGAGGCCTTGCTCTCACGAATGGATTTTATTTCCGTCCCTGTGAGTACAATGCCCGCTACATATGAATCTAAGAGATCGTATGTAAATCGTGCTTTTTTGTTTAATATGTTAACAGACTTTTTCATCAGAGTTCAAAACTAAGCAAAATTTGTATTTGATAGCAAAGAGTTATCAAATAATATACCCTGATATACTAATGTTTATAATTTAATAGTAGCTGTGGCGGCTGCATTAGTAATTAAATGCTGTGACTTTGAGTTTAGTAAATCAATGAAAACACAAAAGCAATGCTTGTCTTTTGTAAAGACTCGACATTGCTTTTATCTGACTAATTAACAATACTAAGACTTTCATAACTAGAAATTGTTACAGCTTTTGTTTGATTATAATTGTTGCCATTTGATAATTATTTGTTTAAATAAATTTATCGAGTCTATATCCCTTATTCAGGTTTTATTTTATAGTTTTGATCCAGATATAAAATTGTAAAAACCTTCAATAATATAATAACTAAAACACTAAATATATGGGAATTTTTGATTCAATGTTTAAATCAGAAAATAAGCCGTCATGGCCAGGGATTGTTATTGAATCTAAGGGACACTTAGAGACTTTAATAGCAGATTCTTTTAAGTGTCCTCAATTAATTTTCAAGCATTCTACCCGATGTAGCATAAGTCGTTTTGTGTTAGCAGATTTTATAGCACATTTTACGTATTCTTCTGATGAGTTTGGGGCTCATTATTTAGACCTATTAAACCATAGAGAAATTTCAAATGAAATTGCAAACCACTTTGAAGTGGTTCATCAATCGCCACAATTATTGGTTATAAAAAATGGAAAGGTAGTCTCGGACGCTTCTCACGAAGGCATCAACGAGCTACAGCTTCGGGATTTTCTTTAACTGTTTCCGAACGCAACTAGATTGTTGAACAACGAGTATTTTTCATATTATACATTTCATACTTATTTAGCTAAATTGAGTCATAAACAAGAGTATTAACTATTTTTAATTAATAAATTAGTAATTACTTGCGTATTTATTAAGTAATGTTCAATTTTGAAAAAATCTAACTTACGACAAATGTACACTATCAGCTCCCAAGCATTTAGCCTTCCCATACTCAATAGCCTCATTAATGAAGAGCTTAAAATTGAACTTTCAGATGAGGTTAGACAAAGCATTATTCGTTGTAGAAACTATTTAGATAAAAAAATAGCAACAACATTAGATCCTATTTACGGCATTAATACGGGCTTTGGTTCTTTGTATGATGTTAGGATTGACTCAGAAAACCTTACAAAATTACAAGCAAACTTAGTGCGTTCTCATGCATGTGGAACAGGAGATTTTGTTCCTGAGTCCATTGTGAAGTTAATGTTGCTATTAAAAATAAGATCGCTTAGTTATGGTCATAGTGGGGTTTACCTTGAAACGGTAGAGCGCTTAGTAGCATTTTATAACAATGATATTTTGCCTGTTGTATACACTCAAGGTTCTTTGGGTGCTTCTGGAGATCTGGCTCCACTAGCACATTTGGCTTTGCCACTTTTGGGTGAGGGTTTAGTTTGGTATAAAGGTGAAAAGTTACCGACCTCAGAAGTCTTAGATATATTTGGTTGGCAGCCTATAACACTACAGTCTAAAGAGGGATTGGCATTGTTAAATGGAACTCAATTTATGGCTGCTTATGGAATTCATTGTTTATTAAAGTCTTACAAACTTAATTATATGGCCGATCTTATCGGAAGTTTATCTTTGGATGCTTATGATGGTCGACTAGAACCATTTGATCCCCTAGTGCATTTAGTACGTCCTCATAATGGACAGATTAAAACAGCCGAACGTATTTGCAGTTTTTTGGAAGGGAGTGAATTAATGCTTCAGCCAAAAAAACATGTACAAGACCCCTATTCATTTAGATGTATGCCTCAGGTTCATGGAGCCACTAAAGACACCTTATCGTTTGTTAGAAATACGTTTGTGACCGAAATAAATGCGGTTACAGATAACCCTAACATTTTTATAACAGAAGACAAAATTATTTCTGGCGGAAATTTTCACGGTCAGCCATTAGCTTTTGGTTTTGATTTCCTTAAAATAGCCATGGCTGAAATTGGAAACATTTCCGAAAGAAGAACCTACCAATTGGTATCTGGATTAAGGGAATTACCGGTTTTTCTGGTGGATAAGTCAGGCTTAAACTCAGGTTTTATGATTCCACAGTATACAGCGGCGAGTATTGTGAGTGCAAACAAGCAATTAGCAACTCCGGCTAGTGTAGATTCTATTGTTTCTTCTAATGGTCAAGAAGACCATGTAAGTATGGGGGCAAATGCTGCGGTCCAAGCGTATCAAATCATAGACAATGTTGAGCGTATTTTAGCGATCGAATTATTCAATGCGTCACAAGCACTGTTTTTTAGGACAAAAAATACATCTCCATTTTTAAAAACTTTCATATCCAGTTTTAGATTAGAAATCCCAAAAGTAACAGAAGACAGGATACTTCATGACGATATAGAAAAATCCATACGATTTATTCAAAATACAGAACTTGAAAGCGAACTGCTTTTTAACTAGTTATAATAAAAAAGCCTCACATTGTGAGGCTTTTTTATTTATTAAGATTCTTCCTGTTTTTTAGTAGATGTGATTTTTATTTCTAGTTTGGCATCGTCCTTACCAATATCTAAATTAATGATATCCCCTTCATGAACATTGGACTTTATGATCTCTTCAGCTAAGGCATCTTCAACATATTTTTGAATAGCTCGTTTTAGCGGACGAGCACCATATTGCTTGTCAAACCCTTTTTCGGCAATAAAACTTTTTGCTTTCTTACTTAGTTTAAGGGTGTACCCTAACTCTGAAATTCGTTCCAGTAACTTGCTGAGTTCAATATCAATAATTTTGTCAATATCTGCTTTTTCAAGATTATTGAATACAACTACGTCATCAATCCTATTCAGAAATTCTGGAGCAAATGCTTTCTTAAGAGCATTTTCTATTACACTTCTTGCATTTGAGCTTTCTTGAGATTTTTGAGCTGAAGTTCCAAAACCAACTCCTGAACCAAAATCTTTTAGTTTACGAGCTCCAATATTGGAAGTCATTATAATAATGGTATTGCTAAAGTCAATTTTCCGACCCAAACTATCTGTTAAGAACCCATCATCTAATACTTGTAGTAGCATGTTGAAAACATCTGGATGTGCTTTTTCTATTTCATCCAAAAGGACGACAGCATAGGGCTTGCGTCGTATTTTTTCGGTGAGTTGTCCCCCCTCTTCATAGCCTACATATCCTGGAGGGGCTCCAACCAATCTTGAAATGGCAAATTTCTCCATGTATTCACTCATGTCAATTCTCACAAGCGCATCTTCACTGTCAAATAATTCTTTAGCAAGTACTTTGGCAAGTTGTGTTTTACCCACGCCTGTTTGCCCCAAAAATATAAATGACCCAATTGGCTTATTAGGATCTTTAAGTCCGGCACGATTCCTCTGAATCGCTTTCACAACCTTTGAAACTGCTTCGTCTTGCCCAATTACTTTCCCATTTATAAGCTCGGGAAGTTTGGATAGTTTATTACTTTCTTTTTGTGCAATTCGGTTTACGGGAATGCTTGTCATCATTGAAACTACTTCTGAGACATCACTTTCACTGACCACAATTCGATTTAGTTTTGATTCTGCTTCCCACTTTTCTTGGGCGTCAGCAAGACTCTTTTCTAAGCGTTTTTCGTCATCTCGTAGCTTGGCAGCTTCCTCGTACTTTTGTTTTTTAACAACAGATGTTTTAGTTGCTTTTACTTCTTCAAGCTGGGCTTCTAATTCCACGATTTGATCTGGCACATCAATATTTGTTATGTGCACTCTTGAGCCTGCTTCATCTAAGGCATCAATTGCTTTATCTGGTAAAAAACGGTCGGTCATGTAGCGATTGGTTAACTTAACACAGGCTTCAATTGCCTCCTGAGTATACTCTACATTATGATGTTCTTCGTATTTGTTTTTTATATTATTTAAAATTTCAATGGTTTCACTGACAGAAGTTGGCTCCACAATTACTTTTTGAAAACGACGTTCTAAAGCACCGTCCTTTTCAATGTGTTGTCTGTATTCGTCAAGAGTAGTGGCTCCTACACATTGCAGTTCTCCGCGTGCAAGAGCAGGCTTAAACATATTAGATGCGTCTAGGCTTCCTGTAGCACCACCGGCCCCAACTATAGTGTGTATTTCATCAATAAACAAAATGATATCATCATTTTTTTCCAGCTCGTTCATTACGGCCTTAATGCGTTCTTCAAATTGTCCACGGTACTTAGTACCCGCTACAATACTGGCTAAATCCAATGTAACCACTCGTTTGTTAAAAAGAATACGGGACACTTTTCGCTTTACAATTCGAATTGCTAAGCCTTCTGCAATAGCTGATTTGCCGACTCCAGGCTCTCCAATAAGAAGTGGATTATTTTTCTTTCGTCGACTTAAAATTTGAGAGACGCGCTGGATTTCTTTTTCACGTCCAACTACGGGGTCAAGTTTTCCTTGTTCCGCCATCGCAGTAAGGTCTCTTCCAAAATTATCTAGAACAGGTGTTTTTGATTTATTTGAGCCCTTTTGACTTGTTGTTTGTCCAAAAGAACTGTCTTTGTTATCATCCTTGGGTGCGTCATCACTAGGGAATGACTCGGCCTTTGGGCTGTCTAAAAATTCATCGTCGTTTGTAATCATATATTTAAATTGTTCTTTGACACTATCGTAGTCTACTTTCATTTTATTTAAAAGTTTCGTAGTAGGGTCGTTTTCGTTTCTTAAAACACACAAAAGTAAATGCGCAGTATTTATTGATTTACTTTGAAATAGTTTAGCTTCTAAAAAAGTTGTTTTTAGTGCGCGTTCCGCCTGACGAGTAAGGTGAAGGTTTTTTTTCTCATTTGAAGTGATCATCATATTTGGATTGGCAGGGCTTAAAATCTCCACCTTTCTACGCAAATGACTTAGGTCAATATCTAGTGAGTTTAAAATATCTATGGCCTTCCCATTGCCATCTCTTAAAAGACCAAGCATAAGGTGTTCAGTACCAATAAAATCATGACCAAGACGAAGCGCTTCTTCTTTACTATAAGAAATAACATCCTTAACTCTGGGGGAAAAATTATCATCCATAAAAAAAAATCTATTTTTAAATTTACATATTCATTGGGAGTATATCAAGAACTATTCCCATTTTATTTTAAATATATACAAATGATACAAAAAACTAATTAAAATCAAAATTTTTTAGCCTGTATTTATTAACGAATTCACCCCTTACAATTGTTGATAAATTGAGCTAAAAAGCCTGCTTGAATTAGTGTAATAATAACTTGAAAAGTAGTATATTAGCTCGGTTATATTACGAACGAAAATACAGCTTACAAATGATAGAAGGTGAAAAGGTAATTCCTATTAATATTGAAGATGAAATGAAGTCCGCTTACATCGATTATTCGATGTCAGTTATTGTATCTCGAGCACTTCCAGATGTTAGAGACGGTCTCAAGCCTGTACATCGCAGGGTTTTGTTTGGAATGCATGAACTGGGTGTTAGGGCTAACACTGCTCATAAAAAGTCAGCAAGAATTGTTGGTGAAGTATTAGGAAAGTATCACCCCCATGGAGATACCTCTGTTTATGACGCCATGGTTCGTATGGCTCAAGAATGGAGTCTTCGTTATATGTTGGTAGATGGTCAAGGAAATTTTGGTTCTATTGATGGAGACAGCCCAGCAGCCATGCGTTATACAGAAGCTAGAATGCGAAAAATATCTGAAGATATGCTTGCAGATATAGATAAAGATACTGTTGATCATAAATTAAACTTCGATGATACGCTACAAGAGCCAACGGTATTGCCAACCCGTATTCCAGGACTATTAGTAAACGGAGCTTCTGGTATTGCGGTAGGAATGGCTACAAATATGCCGCCACATAACCTCTCTGAGGTTGTTGACGGAATTACAGCCTATATTGACAACAAAGATATTGATATTGATGAATTGATTACACATGTCAAAGCACCGGATTTTCCAACTGGAGGAACTATATACGGATATGATGGCGTAAGAGAGGCTTTTAAAACAGGTCGTGGTCGTGTGGTTATTCGTGCCAAAGCAAATATTGAAGATGTCAATGGACGTGAATGTATTATTGTGACTGAAATTCCTTACCAAGTTAACAAAGCAGACATGATTAAAAAGACTGCTGACCTGGTTAACGATAAGAAAATGGAAGGTATTTCTACGATTCGTGACGAATCGGATAGAAACGGAATGCGTATTGTTTACGTTCTGAAAAAAGACGCCATTCCTAACATTGTTTTAAATAAACTTTATAAATATACGGCACTTCAGTCTTCCTTTAGTGTGAATAATATAGCATTGGTTAACGGGCGTCCAGAAATGTTGAATCTGAAAGATATGATTCATCATTTTGTTGAACACCGTCATGTTGTTGTTGTGCGACGTACAACTTACGAATTAAAGAAGGCAGAAGAACGCGCCCACATATTAGAGGGTCTAATTATTGCGTCTGATAATATCGATGAAGTTATAGCAATTATTAGAAGCTGTTCTAATGCAGAACAGGCTCGAGAAAAATTAATAGAACGTTTTAAGCTTACTGAGATTCAATCCAAAGCGATTGTTGAGATGAGGTTAAGACAGTTAACGGGTCTAGAACAAGACAAGTTACGTGGGGAATATGACGATATCATGAAAACTATCGATGAGTTAAAAGATATTCTTGACAAAAAAGATCGTCGTATGCTTATCATCAAAGAAGAGCTAGCGGTCGTTAAGGAAAAATACGGAGATGAGCGTCGTTCAGTGATTGAATATGCTGGAGGTGACTTATCTATTGAAGATATGATTCCTAATGAGCAGGTGGTTATTACAATCTCTCATGCAGGCTATATAAAACGAACTTCTTTAACCGAATATAGAACTCAAAATAGAGGAGGAGTTGGGCAAAAAGCATCAACCACTCGAAATGAAGATTTCTTAGAACATTTATTTGTGGGAACTAACCACCAATATATGTTGTTCTTTACTCAAAAAGGAAAATGTTTCTGGATGCGTGTTTATGAGATTCCAGAAGGTAGTAAAACCTCAAAGGGTCGCGCTATCCAAAACTTGATAAATATTGAGCAAGACGACAAGGTCAAGGCCTTTATTTGTACTCAAGATCTTAAAGATGAAGACTATATTAATTCTCAGTATGTCATCATGGCAACTAAGAAAGGACAGGTTAAAAAGACCTCTTTAGAGCAATATTCTCGTCCACGAACAAATGGAATTAATGCCATTACTATTAAGGAAGATGATGAGTTGCTAGAAGCTAAATTAACAACTGGAGAAAGTCAAGTGGTTATCGCTTTAAAATCTGGTAAAGCCATTCGATTCGAAGAAGCTAAGACGCGACCAATGGGTCGGGGTGCCTCAGGAGTTAGAGGTATTACCCTTGCCCATGAAGCTGATGAAGTTATTGGTATGATTGCTGTGGATGATATGGAGAGTAATATTTTGGTTGTTTCTGAAAATGGCTATGGAAAACGCTCTAGCTTGGGAGATTACCGAATCACAAATAGAGGGGGTAAAGGGGTTAAGACTATATCAATTACAGATAAAACAGGAAATTTAGTATCTATCAAAAATGTGACTGACGAAGATGATCTAATGATTATTAATAAATCAGGAGTTGCTATCCGATTAGCGGTGGAAGATTTAAGAGTGATGGGTCGTGCGACTCAAGGGGTTCGCTTAATCAATCTTAAAGGGAATGATTCGATCGCTGCAGTCGCAAAAGTAATGCGCGAAGATGAAGAAGAAATTGATGAAGATGCAGAGCAAACAGAAGAAGGTTCTGGCGAAATTAACGCCTCTCAAACTGATGAACTAGCTAATAATACTCAACTAGAAGAAGAAGAATAAAACAAACTTAATTAATATGAAAAAGTACATCGTATTCGCAATCGCATTAACATTAAGTTTTTCTGCTGTTGCACAAAAAAAAGAACTAAGAACCGCTAAAAAAGAGTTAGCAAAAGAAAACTATGATAAGGCAGAAATTGCACTTGATGCTGCAGAAGCTTTATTGGGTACTATGGCAGCGAAATACAAAAGTAAGTATTACTTGTACAGAAGTGTTTTTTACTCAAAATCTGGAGGAGGTCCAGCAGTAGAAACTGTGAATTCCGATTTAAGTGGGGTTAAAAAATCAATTGAAGCTTTGCAATTTGTAAACGCTGCAGCGGATGTTGAAGAAGCCAAACGCCAAAAGCAACGATTGCGTGCATACTTGGTTAATAAAGCAAGTTCGCTTTTAGATAAAAGTGAATATGAAACCTCTTCAGATTACTTTGAAGTTGCTTATAATTTATCTCCTTCGGACACCATATATTTATATTATGCGGCTTCTACATCGGTTACTGCAAAACAATACGATCGTTCTCTTGATTTGTATGAAACGTTAAGAGCACTCAAATTTTCAGGAGCAGAGAAAAAATTGTTCGCAACGAACTTAAAAACCAATAAAAAAGAATCTTTTGATAATGAGTTGCTGATGAAGGTTTCTATTAAGGCAGGTACACATGCCAACCCTTCAGAAGAATTTACAAAATCTAAATTTCCTGAAATAATTAAGAACATCGCATTAATTTATATGCGAAACGGAGACAATGACAAAGCGCTAGAAGCATTTACTGTTGCTAGAAAACAAGACCCAAACAACATAAACCTTTTATTATCCGAAGCCAATTTATATTATAAGATGGGTGATACAAATAAGTTTAAGGAGTTACTGGAAATTGCAATAGTAAAAGACCCGAATAATCCAGAACTACAATATAATTTGGGAGTGATTTCGTCCGATATAGGGGATTTTGAAAATTCTAAAGAATACTATCTACGTGCTATTGAACTGAAGTCAGACTACACAAATGCCTACATTAACTTATCGGCTTTGATATTAAGTCAAGAGCAGACAATTTTAGACGAGATGAATAACTTAGGATCTTCGAAAGCAGATGATCGTAAATACGATCAATTAAAAGAAAAGCGTAAACAAATGTATTTGGAGGCAATTCCTTACTTAGAAAGTGCGTTAATCTCCTCTCCAGAAAATTTCCAAGCAGCCAAAACATTATCTAACATTCATAGTGCTGTAGGGAATACTGAAAAATTTAAAGAATTTAAAGCCATTGCAGATTCTTTAGAAGAAAAGCAATAGAAAATAATAATTACACATAAAAAAGCCATTCAAATTTTGAATGGCTTTTTTTATGATACTATCTTTTTGATGACTCGGAGTTTGTGTGAGTGTGTTTGTGTGTCTACATTATAAATCCCACTGTGGTCCAATAGGTCTATTCGTACCTTTCCGTGCGCATGAATGATATGATGGTCTTCCATAATTATACCCACGTGAGTAATTACCCCTTCACTATTGTCAAAAAACGCTAAATCCCCAGGCGTGCTTTCTTCAATAAAACTAAGGGCTTCGCCTTGTGAGGCTTGTTGTGAGGCATCTCTAAGAATCTTAAAACCGTTTAGCTTATAAACCATTTGAGTAAACCCTGAGCAGTCAATACCAAAGGGTGTTTTCCCACCCCATAAGTACGGCGTGTTGAGATATAATAAAGCGGTATCAACAAGAGTAGACTTGTCTAGCTTCCCTTTTGCTTTGGCGCCTTCAAAGTGGTGTTTTAGATAGGGGAGACCGTTGAGGCAAGAGCCTAATAATATTGGATGTAATTGTTGGTTGTGATCGGTAATGAAATCGACTAGATCCGTAGTTAATAAAGGCGTTTCTTTTTGAAGGTTTTTATAGTCAGCCTCTTCCATAAGCTGATATTGTTTATTATCAATCCAGCCTTCATATTTATCAAAAGCCAGCCGAATTCGACTCCAAGATTTACGACGCTCTAAAACTTTAAAACAGTCGCCATACAGTACTTGAGAAACTAATTCACTAGTATCTGTGGCTTCAAATCTTAAAGCAACAACGCTTAAGTAGCAAAGGCCGTACTGCATTCCTTATATATTTCGTTCTAGGATTAATGCCGAAGCACCGCCGCCGCCATTGCAAATTGCAGCCGCCCCAATTTTCCCGTTATTTTGTTCTAACACACTTAGTAAAGTTACAATAATTCTTGCTCCAGAGCATCCTAGTGGGTGTCCCAAAGAAACCGCTCCTCCGTTTACATTGACAGTAGAGTCATCCAGTCCTAGTAATTTTGTATTTGCAAGACCTACAACTGAAAAGGCTTCATTGAATTCAAAAAAGTCTACATCAGAGATATCAATATTTGCTTTTCCTAGTGCTTTTGGCAATGCTTTTGAGGGTGCTATTGTAAACCATTCAGGTTCCATAGCCGCATCTGCATACCCTTTTATGGTTGCTAAAGGTTTTAATTTTAATTCATCCGCTTTCTCCTTACTCATTAGTACGAGTGCCGCCGCACCGTCATTAATAGTAGAAGCGTTGGCAGCAGTCACTGTTCCCTCTTTTGTAAAAGCGGGACGCAGACTCGGTATTTTTTCTAAACGTACGTTGGTATATTCTTCATCGGTATCTACTACAATAGGTTCACCGCGTCGTTGCGGTACTTTTACCGGAACTATTTCAGAATCAAATTTCCCAGCGGCCCATGCCTCAGTAGTACGTTGGTATGATTGCATCGCAAAGGCATCTTGTGCCTCACGAGTGAAGTTATGTTTTTCTGCACACGTATCTGCAAAGACCCCCATAGCTTGGTTCGCATATGCATCGACTAATCCATCTTTTTGCATCCCATCTTCCAAAGTAATGCCTCCAAATTTTTGAGCAGTACGCGCATTGTAATAGTGAGGAATTAAACTCATGTTTTCCATGCCGCCGGCCACAATAATATCCGCATCGCCTAGGGCAATAGATTGGGCTGCTTGCATAATAGTTTTCATTCCTGAAGCACATACTTTGTTAACGGTAGTACAAGGGACAGAATCTGGAATGCCTGCGTATATTGCAGCTTGTCTTGCTGGGGCTTGACCCGCACCAGATTGAACCACATTACCCATCAATACTTCATCTACAAGTGTGGGGTCTAGACTGATTTTTTCAAGAGCACCTTTGATAGCAATGGCCCCAAGTTTGGGAGCAGGAACGGTAGAAAGGGCTCCTAAAAAACTACCTATCGGTGTTCTTGCTGCAGATACGATTACAACGTCTTTACTCATAGTTGTTTATTTAGAGATGATACTTGCGAAAATAACGAAAATTTAGGATATATAAAGTAGGATTATCTTAATATAGAGAGAAAATGCACTTCTTTTTATTACTTTTGAGTATTAGTACCAACATAATATTACAATTAGTTGAATCCTTTTTCAGTGTTCCTTAACTAATTTTGAATTTCTATATGACTTGATGAAAGATCTAATAAACCTATTTCATAAAAACCATTCCTTAATATACAAGGTGTTTCTGTTTATCTTAACCACTTTTGTAATTGTATATCTATTTCCAAAAAGTGGAACGTTTAGGTATAGTTTTGAAAAAGGAAAACCCTGGCAATCCGAAAACTTATACGCTCCTTTTGATTTTGCAATCAAAAAATCATCTGAAGAAATAACCTCCGAAAAGGCGCAGATCACCAAGCAATCTCCTGTTTATTTTGACGTCGATACCGTAGCTTTTGCTAGTATAAAAATAGAATATATATCGGCATTTGATCGCTTATTTTATGAGCTCTCAGAAGATCAGTTAAAAGCGGACTTATATGAAAATGGTTCAAAGATACTCAACCAAATTTATCAGAGTGGGGTTTTGGAGGGGGCTTATGATTACGACTCAAACCAGCAAATTTCTGTTTTAGTAAATAAGACTCAAAATGGGTTTAAACCTTTTGATAGTTTTTTCCCTCAAACCAATTTAAAGTCTTTTGTAGAGTCAACAGTAAACTCTCTTGGGCTAGAGGCCTACCGTCAACGTTTCTTAGCACTGTTTTTTGATATAGTGAAACCAAACGTGCGGTTCAATAAATTGCTCACACAAGCGTCTGTAGAAGAGCGGTTAAGCCAGCTAAAGCTGGTCAGAGGGCGTGTAGATAAGCAAACGCTTATTATTTCTAAAGGAGAAGTGGTACAAGGGGATAAGTATGATATCCTTAAATCTTTGGAGTCTGAATATGAGTCACAAGTTTTAAGTGATTCAAACTATTATTGGATTCTCTCGGCTTATACGGTCTTAGTGTCATTGGCGTTGTTGATGCTCTTGTTATTTATGAAAAAATATAGACTTGAGGTTTTTGAGAATAATACCAAGGTCACTTTTATATTTTTCAATATCGTTTTAATGGTGTTTCTAACCACTCTTGTGGTTAATTATAACTCCTCCTATATTTATGTAGTGCCTCTTTGTATTTTGCCCCTTATTTTAAAAGCATTTTTTGATGCACGTTTAGGGTTGTTTACCCATGTGATTACGGTTTTACTGTTGGGCTTTGTGGTAGCTAATAATTATGAATACATGTTTTTGCAAATCATTGCAGGAATTGTGACGATTCTTACGGTTTCGGAGTTGTATAAACGCGCTAACTTGTTTATATCTGTCGGGCAAATAACGCTCATATACATAATATCTTATTTTGCCTTTTACGTTATTCATGAGGGAAGTATTGATAATTTACAATGGGAAACCTTTTTGTTATTTGTCCTTTGTGGTTTGGCAACCTTATTTGTACAGCCTTTAATTTATGTATATGAAAAAGTATTTGGTTTGGTGTCCGATGTATCTCTGTTGGAGTTATCTGATACCAACTCTAAGCTATTAAAAGAATTATCAGAAAAAGCACCAGGAACCTTTCATCACTCTTTAAATGTTGCCAACTTAGCTGAAGCTGCTGCCAATGAAATTGGAGCTAATGCGATGTTGATTAGGGTGGGGGCCTTGTATCATGACATCGGTAAAATGGTAAACCCCACTTATTTCACAGAAAATCAATCGACAGGTATTAACCCACACGATGAATTATCGCCAAAAGAAAGTGCGCAAATTATTATCAATCATGTAATTGATGGCATTGAGTTAGCCAAAAAGAATAACCTACCTGACCGTGTCATCGATTTTATACGAACGCACCATGGGAGTAGTGTGGTTTATTATTTTTACAACAAGCAAGTAGAAAGTAATTTAGCCTTTGATGCTTCGGACTTTTCCTATGGGGGTCCAAAGCCTTTTAATAAGGAAACCGCTATTTTAATGATGTGTGACAGTGTGGAGGCGGCTTCCAAAAGTTTAAAGGAACCCAATTCTACTAAAATAAACAACTTTGTAGATGCCATTGTTTCTAAGCAAATGGACACAGAACAGTTTTTAAATGCTACAATTACTCTAAAAGAAATTCAATCTATAAAAAAGGTTTTAAAACATAAGTTGGCCAATATGTATCACTTACGTATTGAATATCCGGAATAAGTAAAAATTCCTATAAAAAAGTAAAAAAATAGTTTGCGTTCTTAATAATGAAAAGTTACATTTGCAACCGCAATTTTATTGCATAAGTTCATTTAATAGGAGAGGTGCCAGAGTGGTAATGGAGCAGATTGCTAATCTGTCGACGGGTAACTGTCGCCAGGGTTCGAGTCCCTGTCTCTCCGCAATTAAATTCCCTAATATATTAATTATCAATATGTTAGGGTTTTTTATTATAGCTATTTGTACGATTATTGTACGGTCAGATGTTAAAAGCCTAAAAAATCAGCCTAAAAAATTCAAATCAGACCCCCATACCCAAAATTAAATTCACTTTTCCTTATGGTGTTGCACTGCTGAAATGGGTATATAACCTAATAACTCATAACATCTAATAACAAATGAAAAGGCTTAATAATTTTCTAGATGTTTAAAAATTTGTTCTCCTAATTCTCTTCTGTTAGAAAAGGGCTGAAAAGGGGTGTTTTGTGCACTTCCCCAAATCACATTTGTTTCGAACCCATCAAGGTTTAGTCTAAAGTGGTCAACCACATATTCAAGTTGCTTTCGGTTTGGTGTAGATATACTTTTTTTCGTAATTATTCTTTTAATAAAATCTAATGGTAATAATTCTAGATATGATTTTTCAAGGGACATTACTATTAAATCAGGTTTTATTTCAAGAACTAGCTTTTTCCATAGCTCAAAACCTTTGGTGAATAAAATCTCTTTTTGCTCAGGGGCTAAACCAGACCAAGTTGGGGTTGTTGCTAATGGACTACATATGTCTGTGTGAATTGCTGTGTTTTCTTGAGAACCCTCATAATAACAAGTTCTAAGACCGTTCAGTAATGGAAGAAATCCACCTTTACTAACATTAGGAGTACCAAACCACTTTTTATAGGGCTTTTTTTTAAAATAGTTGTTTAATGATGATTGAAGAGTTTCAATTGTGTTGTCATATTCTGGAAATCTAATATAACTGGGACTAGAATTTTTAAATTCTTTGAACTCTGCATCAGAGGGATTCAATGCGGCTGTTATGACTTTAAAATTTGAATTGAAGTAGGCATTTATATCTCCAAAATATAAAATCGGTAAACTTGGTTTTACAATAAAATCTAACTCAGAATACATATTGTAGTAAATCAGCGCATCTTTTAAAAGAGCATTTTTTTCTCTAACAACATCCTCTTTTACTGATTTTTTAAGCAGTTCTTCCGAAGTCAATCGATTTATCATTATATCAAATGCATCACCAGTCTTTTTCTTTTGATCTTCAATTTCACCTTCAACATAACTCTTAAATAATTTTTCTGCACCAAATTTCACTGCAGCAAATTCTCTTTCATCTTCATATTCAATTTCATAACCATTCTCTTCCAAAAATTTATCTATAGCCGAATTACCGCTATATGACTTTCCATTCATTACAAGGGCAACCTCATTAATTTCTCTATCGTATTCTTCACTTTCCTCATCCCAAGTGTTTTCGAATAATTCGTAATATATTCTACCATGGACAATATCTTTTCCATCCTTCTTAATAAATACCTCTGTTTGATGAATCAGGAAATAATCTTCTCCTTTATC
>CAJIZJ010000024.1 GCA_905181825.1 uncultured Flavobacteriaceae bacterium | reverse complement strand
CTAAAGGCATTTCGTAAAGAGTTCCTTCAATAGGACCTTTACCGTCAATCGGTGCGCCAAGTGTATCTACCACACGGCCTACAATTCCTTCCCCTACATTGATCGAAGCAATACGACCTGTTCGTTTGACAATAGAACCTTCTTTTATGACGTTAGAAGCGCCTAAGAGTACGATTCCAACATTATCTTCTTCAAGATTTAATACAATTCCTTCAAGATCCCCTTCAAATTGTACCAATTCTCCGTATTCTGCATTAGAAAGTCCGTAGGCACGAACAATACCATCCCCTACAGTTAATACGGTTCCAACCTCATCTAAAGAAGCTGTCGATTCGAAACCTGAAAGTTGTTGTTTTAAAATTGCTGATATTTCAGCTGCTTTTACTTCTGCCATCTTAATTTATTTTATACCTCTGAATGAATCTCAGTATAGTTTTAGTTAATTGTAAATTTACTTTTCAATGTATTCAATTGATTTGAGACACTCGCGTCATATTGCTGGTCTCCAACTCGTAGCACAAAACCTCCAAGGATGTTTTCGTCTACAGACTTGTGGAGCGTTACTTCCTTTGTCGTTAAGGTTTTAAGCTTAGCCATTACCTTAGCTTCTAATTCTGAAGTCATTGGTATAGCAGTGGTTACAAAGGCATTTTCTTTATTGTTTACTTGGTCGTATAGAATCCCGTACTGGGTGGCTATCTGACCTAAAATATTGACTCTTTTGTTAGTGACTAAGGTAGTGAATAGCGATTTACTTTCTGAGCTCACAGAAGGAAATAAAGCGTTCAATACAGCAGCCTTTTCTGATAACTTTACCACAGGACTTTTGAGCGCATCTTCTAAAGAAGCGTTGTTTGCAATTGTCTGTCCTATAAGCGTCATATCCGCTTGTACGGCTTCCGCTTGCTTGTTGTCTGATGCTAAGCTTAACACGGCTTTCGCATATCTAATTGCTGCTCTAGTTCCTGCCATTATTAATTAGTTAAGGGTGGCGTTATCCAACATTGATTCTACTAATTTTTCTTGTTTTGCTTTATCAGTAAGTTCTTCACGAAGTACTTTTTCAGCAATGGATATTGAAAGTTCACCGACAACAGATTTTAAATCTGCTATGGCGGCTTTCTTTTCTGATTCAATGGCGGCTTGCGCTTGTGCGACTAGTTTACTCGCCTCTTCTTGTGCTTCTGATTTTGCAGACTCAATCATGTTGTTTTTTAATTCACGTGCCTCTTTAAGCATCGCTTCACGCTCTGCACGTGCTTCCTTTAAAAGCTTTTGATTATCTGCTTGCAGGTTTTCCATGTCCTTTTTAGCATCTGCAGCCGCCGAAATTGCCTCTTTAATATCAGACTCACGAGCCTCAACAGCATCAAGGATAGGTTTCCATGCAAACTTTTTAAGAAGTAGGACTAACCCTACAAAAAGGAGCAGTTGCCAGAAAAACAGGCCCAGTGAAAATTGTTCAATTAATTTTTCCATAATAACATTTATTGTTAATTACTTTTGCTTAATTTTTTTAATAAAAACAACTACAACCAACCGTTGTAGTTGTTTTTTGGGTGTTTGTTATCCTGCAAATAATGCAGCAAAACCAATACCTTCAATAAGTGCAGCTGCGATTAACATCGCTGTTTGGATTTTACCAGATGCTTCTGGCTGACGTGCAATTGCTTCCATGGCTGATCCGCCAATTCTACCAATTCCCAATCCTGCTCCAATAACGATTAAACCTGCTCCGACAATACTTGGAATTTCCATAATATATATAATTAAAAATTAAACATTCAATTTGTTAATGTGCATGATCGTGATCATGCTCTTCTACTGCCGACCCAAAATAAAGGGCTGACAACATGGTAAATATATAAGCCTGTAAGGCTGCTACTAATAATTCTAATATTCCTAATCCAAATGCTAATACAAAGGATAGTGAACTCCCTAACCAGCTTTTGAAAATAAACATCAAGCCGATTAAGCTCATCAATACAATGTGTCCTGCAGTGATGTTTGCATACAAACGTATCATTAATGAAAATGGCTTTATAAGGGTTCCTAATAATTCAATAGGCGCTAAGACTAAGCGCATTAATTTAGGCACGCCTGGCATCCAAAAGATATGCATCCAGTAGTCTTTCTTGGCTGTAAATGTCGTGATCAAATAGGTAAGCAATGCCAAGCAAAACGTCACTGCAATGTTGTTTGTGACATTAATTCCTAATGGTGTCAATCCTAATAAATTGATGGTCCATATAAAGAAAAAGACGGTGAGCAAATAACTCATATAGCGCTTATAGTGTTTCTTACCAATGTTTGGAATCGCAATATCATCTCTGACATACAATACAATTGGTTCAAGAATTCTAGCAACTCCAGATGGAAGTGCAGAAGTCTTATATTTTTTGGCCATTCTAGAGAAAACAATCAGCAATAGCAATGAAACCATCATTATTGTAAACACGTTTTTGGTAATTGAAAAGTCTAATGGTTTTACGTTGGTGGCGTGGTGGTATTCATCGTAGTTGATGGTGCCTTCCGCGTCTGTTTTGTATAATTTTCCGTGATCTAATTTGTAATACGCATCTCCTACATGCGCTACCGACTCACCATGGTGTAGTTTTGAAGATGAAAAAACCTGAAGTCCATTGTCCCATAAAATGACTGGCAATGGAAAACCTTTATATTTGTGTACGCCCTCATCGGTGGTATAAGAATAAAAACCGAAGTCGTACGTGTCTTCTAAGTGATGCTGAATGTATGCTTTGATTTCGGACTTGATATCCGTTTCTGTCCCTTTCTCACCTGCAATAGATAAAAATGGGAGTAAAAAAAATAATAACGCAATTAATCTAACTGTTAATTTACTTCGCATAACACTGTTTAAAGATCACTTAAAAATCGCTGCAAAGTTATGGTTTTATATCAAAAACAAAAACAATTTTGAGCTTTATTTTATCCCTAAATCGAACCCAAGGGATTAATCACGAAATCTACATTTCATTCAACCATTTGCTTAGAAAAAAGGTCTCAAAAATTAAGCAAATACTATAGGGGGTGAAAAAGGCTAAAAACTCGAGTGTTTCTATGCTTCCATTGGCCTTATATGCTCCATAAAACACGATAAAAAACACCGCAAACTTAATAAAACTACTACCTAGAAAGAGGAACCCTATTTGATTGCGATATTTTTCTCTCAATCGGTACAGAAAAAACACAATTGCAATTGTTAAAATAGTATTAACGCTGTAGGCTTCTAAAATTTTGTCTGCAAACAAAGGTAGTGCTGCGTTTTTTAGTAAAAACAGATGGACTCCTAGCACAAATAGTATCACCAATATGAGACGACTCGAGAAGGAGTTAATGGGATGTTTTAACATGTATTTTGAGGTTTTTAGTATTTAATTCTGTTGAGTTGCTTCACGACTAAATACAATGACAAGGCCACACCTACAAGGGTGCAAAGGATTAGAAATAACTTTTGCTCAGGGTTATAATTTTGATCAAGCCATTTGCCCAAAATAACAAACAGATAGATAATTACACCCATCTGAATTCCTATCCCCGAAAGGATTGCGAGTTGTTTAAGCGGATTGTCCAGCTTTGGAAATGTTTTGAGAAGGTGTGGCGAGTGTTTCGTTTTTAAGTTCTTTTACAGAGCCTTTCATAAGGCAGTTAGCGTTAAAAGTAGCGCCTGGTTCTACAGCTAATTTACCAATTTGGACTTCCCCTTCTACTTCTGCTGATGCTCTTAGACTGAGTGTGTCTGAAACGGTTAAAGTGCCTTTAAATTTACCCTCAACATCTGCATTTTTACAGACCAATAACCCGTCTACTGTGCCTGTTTTTCCAATGACTACTTTGCCAGAAGTTGTCAAAGAACCACTTATAGCGCCCTCTATTCTGAAATCGCCTTCGCTAATTAAGTCCCCATTAAATGTAGTGCCTTGTGCAATTGTGTTTTGTTGTGAAAATGAATTCAGATTTGATTTTGAATTTTTGTTATCTGTAAACATAATAGTGTGGTTTTATTTAATTGAATTTATATACGTTTCTACGTTTTTATGTATTTGAACTATTTGGTAGTTTTTGGAAGAAATTCCAAAAAATGGCTTCGAAATTATTAATTCATTCTCAGTCTCTAGAATTTCTACAAATCCTAAGGCGCCTTGAACGCTTTTTAGCCCGTGAACCACTACAAATATAGTATTTGTGTCATAACCATCATTAGAAACTGTCAAATTAAAATAGTTATCTTCCTCTACAGCGGTGCTTAACGCTGCTTCAAAAGCTTTAATTTCTTCTGTTTCTGATTGCTTGAATTTAAAAACAACTTTAAAGTTTTTTTGTGTTGAATCTTGAACAAATGACTTGTTTGCTAACTCAGGAATGACAGTGCTATACATGTGTGCTGCTCTCTTTCCCTCTATGCTACTTGGGTAATTTAAAGCTACAAAATTAAGCCCTTCTTTATAGGCCTCAAAGCCATATAAGCGGGCTCTGGAAGTCACCTTAAGGAGTTCTAGTTTAGGGATAATCTCATCTCCATCTAGCCTAATAATTTGAAAATCGCACCCGTCTATCACTTCTTGGTATGCTCCAAGTTCAAATTGTGCATATAAATTGTTATAAAGCGTTTGTGGACTGTTTTCATTGTTTAACAAAGCCTCTTCAGGATTTAATAAAATAGCAGCATATCTGGAGTCCGGATGGTTTTCAATAATATCGTTTTTCAGAATTGCTTCAGAAAGGGCTAACCCTAAAAGTGAATATACTTTATACAAGTTATATTTTGCTGGCAAAACAAGGCGTTCTTCAGGAACCTGTTTCAAAAGCTTTTCAAGCTTATTTTGAGCAAGTGTATACTCTTTGAATTTATCTTTATAGATGAGGCCTAGTTGATAATATGCAAAATTTCGCTCTTTTGAAATGCTGTCTAGTACGATTTTTTCAGTAGGGATTTGCGCTAAATAATAAGCAACTGTGAAGCGGCTTTTGTCTGTTTCTTTCTGTACTTCATCCGAGTCTTTTTCGGCGATCTTTTCCTTCTGGACTGTCTTATTAGACCATCGCCAGTTAGTTTCCAAAGCACGCTCACCCCATATTCTTGCAAACTCATTTTTTCCAAATGCGACTGTTGTTGGGTTATAAAAGTAGAATGTTTTATCTTTTTTATTGGATGCTGTTGGTGAAAGCCCAAAGGACCCTGTCTTTGGAGCTGTGGTCTTTTTCAGAGCTTCTTCTTCCTTTTTTAAGTTGTCAATAAAAGCCTGGAAATAGGTTTCTTTTTCAAAGTCTGAAAGTTTAACCAGCCCTAGAATACTGTCTGTGTCTCGCGCGACAGCTTCGTAATAAATAACGTCCTCTAAGTTCTCGCGTTTCCGCTTGATAACACGGAAAGATTTACTATTCTTTTTTAGGCTAAGCAGGGTACTGTCATAGTAAGAGCCGGCTAAACTGTATTCGGAATAATCAAAGTTAAGATCCGCTAGTATCCGATAATTAAGAGCTGTCAAATGGGTGTCTTTTGAATCTGTTCGCAACGATTTATTATAATAAGCAACTCCCAAAGAGTCTTTGTTATTCTTAATGTGATAGTTGGCTATTTGATGGTATATTTTATCTAAAAAAGGTCTGTTTTCTCTATTCGTTTCTAAGGACTCTAAGAACAGTTCCAAAGTGAGTTTGTCCCCATTTATAAAATCAAAGTTTTTGATTTTTTCTAAATGAGCGCTTATCATATAAATTCTGGGCGTTTTACGCTTAAGCGATATCACTTTATCAAATGCGATATTGGCGCTGTCCTTAACGCCTAAGAAGTTATAAAGCTGACCTTCTATAAACCGAAGTCTCCCAAGTTCCTCGTTATTTTTAGTAAGTTCTGATGCTAATTGAAGTTGGGTTATTGCACTGTCAATAGCTTTTGTTGTTATATATGCTTGTGCCAAAGCAGAGGCTGCAGCGACCTTGTCTTTATCTGAAAGTTTATTTAATCCTATCAACTCCTTTAGGTTCTCAATGGCTAACCCTTCATTTTCTAAACGTAAATTGGTTTTTGCACGCCATATTTTTGCCAAGTTGACATTACTACTTGCAGGATATTTAAACAAAATATAATTAAATGCTTCAAGGGCAGGGATGAACCTATTATCAAAATACCGGGCCTTTCCAAGAAGAATATATGATTCATCTATTTGCGGGTTTTTTTCTTTCCCTCTGATGTTCATGCCATGCGTTTGTATGGCTTTAACTGCTTTGTCTTCAGCTCTTTCAAAATTGGGATTTTGAGCTTTATCGCCCAATACAATTTCATCTGTTACTTGCAAACGTTCAATTGGTAATATCTCCCAATAGTTATCTGTATAGGCTGTGTTGATTTCTGTTTTCCCAGACTCTAAGGCGATCTCGCCGTTGTAAAGAATATTGTATTTGGTGTTTAAAGAATGCCAAGAACGGTTTATGAATTTGTCTTTTTTACGCGAACACCCAGTCACAGCAAAAAGGGTGAGGGCTCCAAATAGTATAAAATTATAAACGTTTTTCAAAAGAGAGGTCTTAAGTTATCCTTAAACTAAAATATAGCATATTATAGTATGTCGTTGCGTAAAAATAATCATCTTTTTGCATAAAACTAACAAAAAACCCGGTTTTACATTAATTTTAAAATAAACTAAAAGCTAATTTTAGGGAACTCTTAACAGGAATTTAGATTAAATCTTTCTTATTTTTGTAAAAAAATTTTATGGCTCAATTTCATACTCTTAAAATTCAATCTATTGTTAGGCAAACCGAAAAAGCGGTTAGCATTACCTTTGATGTGCCTACTAATTTGAGCGCTGAATTTAATTTTAAGGCTGGGCAGTACATCACTTTGAAAGCTGTGATTAACGAGACAGAGATTCGAAGAGATTACTCATTAAGCTCAAGTCCAAAAAGTGGTGACTTAACAGTTACAATCAAAGAAATTGAGGGGGGTGTTTTTTCAACGTATGCAAATAAGAGCTTAAACATTGGGGATAGCTTAGAGGTTGGAATGCCTAATGGACGTTTTATTTACGAGTCACAATCAGAAGATATAAAATCTATTGTTGCTTTTGCTGCAGGAAGTGGGATCACGCCAATAATGAGTATTGCCAGAACGGTTTTAGAAACGGGCAATGATAACGTTGTTTTGATCTACGGAAATAAAAGCCCTGAAAAGACCATTTTTTACAAAGAAATTTTAGAGTTACAATCAGCGTACTTAAATCGTTTTAAAGTGCAGTTTGTTTACAGTGAGTCTAATAATGACGGTGCGTTATTTGGACGTATTGATGTTAGTAACATAAATTATGTTATCAAAAATACAGTCCAGCTTGAGCCTTCACAGTTGTTTTATTTGTGTGGCCCGGAAGAGATGATAAAAACAACAACCGCTATTTTGTCCGAAAAAGGAATACGCGAAGAGCGAATTCTTTTTGAGCTTTTTACAGCTTCTAACGTAGTGCCAGAAAATAAGTCTGTCAACAAAGGAGAGTCAGAGATTACCATGCTTGTCGACGACGAAGAAACAACCCTTATGATGCCACAAAATCAAACAATTTTGGAAGCAGCTCTTGCTAATGATATAGATGCGCCTTACTCCTGTCAAGGGGGGGTGTGTAGTAGTTGTATTTGTAGAGTTACAGAAGGATCTGCCAAGATGCGACAAAACAATATATTGACAGACAATGAAGTGGCTGAGGGGTTAGTTTTAAGCTGTCAAGCAGAGCCAGCTTCATCCTTATTAAAAGTCGATTTCGACGATATTTAAAGATTGTTGTTAACTGCTTCTAAAACGCTTTTTACTGGAATTGTTTCTATTGCTAATTCATAACCTTCAGGAAAGCTATTTCCATAAATAGAGGTTGGAATTTTAGGGTATTTGACCCGGTCGGATAACACGTTGTTTGTGACATCCTGATTAAAAGGAGCAAAACCAGCATGTGGATGAGTTACCCCCCAAAGCGTCACTACTTTTACCCCCAACATAGCAGCCATATGGCCATTACTTGAGTCCATAGACAACATAACCTTTAAGTTTGATATGATATCGAGTTCGTGATCTAAACTGAATTTACCCGCAACTGAAAACACATTTGTATACTTAGAAGCTAGTTTTTGAAGTTGCAGAGACTCTTCTGCCCCTCCACCAAAAAGTAAAATTATATGTTTTCTTTGAAGCTCAGAAATCACTTTGTCCATCTTTAATATTGGATATGTTTTAGATGCATAGGCGGCAAAGGGTGCAACCCCAATTACCGCACTAGAAAACCTCTCAAGTACACTTAAGATGCTGTTGGCTAGTTTTTTTGGCGCTCTAAACGAGGGCGTATTCAACTTAAAACTGAAGCCTAAGCTCCTAAATACGTCTGCATACCTTTCTGGAGTTGAGCGCAAAGGACTAAAGTTGACACCTTCAGTAAGTGCTCTTTTTTGTGAACGCCCCTTGTTAATTTGATTAAATTTAATTCCAAACAAAAAGTACTTTAAAACATGTGTTCTTAATACGTTGTGAAGATCGGCGACTGCATCTATGTTGAGTTT
The DNA here is from genome assembly GCA_905181825.1 of uncultured Flavobacteriaceae bacterium. GTDB lineage: Bacteria > Bacteroidota > Bacteroidia > Flavobacteriales > Flavobacteriaceae > Hel1-33-131. The sequence goes on along the minus strand of CAJIZJ010000024.1, from coordinate 15,692 downwards.
CCGTATTTGTTTTGACAGCTTATATAGCCCAAAAAACCCTGTGTGTAACTCCTTAAAGTCGGCCAACATAACAGTCGCTGTTTTCACATCTCTAAAAAGAGGTGCAAACTGTTTCTTAGTTAAAACTGTGAGCTTTACCTTTGGATTGGATTGAGCGAAAGCTAAAAGTACTGGTACGGTCATTGCCACATCTCCCATGGAAGAAAGCCTGATGACTAATATGTGTTTAATGTCCGCCACAGCTGTAAAATAAGTTATTTAGTTCCTCTTAACACTGGATTTAGTTCGTCATCGTTGTACATCTTCATTTGCTTATAAACCTTCATGTATTTATGTCCGCTGCTAATATCCTCAAGTAAATCGTCAATGGCAGAAGATAAATCTGTTCGCTGCTCTAAAAGAGTGTTCAACTTAGTTAGACAATTTTTCTGATGAGATTCTGACGCATCTTCACGAACCGTTTCAAGTTGCATATGAAAAATCTTTAGCGCTAATATTGACAGGCGGTCAATAGCCCATGCTGGACTTTCAGAGTTAATTTTTGCCCCAGGAGTAGGCTGTATATCCTTGTAAGTGTTTAAAAAATAACTATCTATAAACTCTACAGTATCTGTTCGGTCTTGATTTGAAGCGTCTATCATGCGCTTTAATTTTAATGCTCCTACAGGATCAATGTTTGGATCTCTTATAATGTCTTCGTAAGCCCATTGCACAGTATCAATCCAGCACTTTCTAAAAAGCAAGTGCGCGATTAAATCCTGATCTTTATCGTATTTGTTTTGAAAGGGCTGGTCTACTGAATTTAAGACTTTGTAAGAGGTAATGACCTCTTGGAAAATGGAATTGGCTTTACTTGAAAACATACTATTAAGATTTATCTGACAAATATAAGGGGAATTATTTAGTTTGATTAATGTGCTAGGAGATATTAAATGGTATTTGAAGCGCTGTCACTATAAATAAAGACACTATAATAAGATCGTTCATCCAGCGAAACTTTGTAGTTTCAGAAAAATTAGCCATTAGAATAGCTAATGGAGCCACTACAAAAACATACAACTCATTACTTTCTGTGTGGCTACACAAAAAAGCCCAAAAACTTATTACGATAATAAAAATAAGCAATACGAGGCTAGGTCTATTGAGTCTGTTTTTTAAAAAGCCAGACAAAAAGTAATTTATAATCCCAAAAAGAATGACGATTGTAATAAAAAGACTAAATCCTGTGTGTTTTTTTAAAATGAAATCCTGTACTTCAAAACTAAGACTGGGTAAATATTGATAAATATTCGGGAGCTGATCATGAACCACAAAACTAAAGGAGACCCAAAGAGTAACGAAAGCAAAAATTCCGAATAAGGGAATTAGTATGTTTTTTATTTCAAAAACAGAGTACAAAGCAAGACCTATTATTAGAGGCGCAAAGAAGAAAATTGAAAACGAGTCAAATAGCGTCGCAAGACAAATCCAAAGGGTAGCGTCTAATATCTTTTTTTTAATGTTGACTTTGTTTTTTAAACTTACTATTCTTCGAAGGGAAAGAAGTATGAAAAGATTAGCGGTTAACGTAGGCGTATAGTCTAATATTTGTGGAAACACTCCAACAAATAAACAAAAGAAAAGAGCGGCAAAGCTATTGTTTTGAGTAAGATTATTTTTGGTGACTATAAAAATCAGGGCAAAAAAAGAGGCTATCACCACAAGAAGGCACGCACCTTCATTTAAATAATTTGAGAGGGTACTCTCAAAATCACTCACAAAAATCCGTTGATGAAAAAACAAAGACATCAGTACAATTGAAAAAATTATATAGTGAATTGGTTTAGATGTCTTAAAAAAGCTTGTAATCATATAAAGTGTTGACTATATTTGCAAGGTAAATATAAGGTTATTATAAAACTGTTGAGACTGTTTTAAACATACTTAAATTATTTTCCGCATTTAATAACCCTAATAACAATAAATTAAAGACCTATGAAAGACTTATTTAATTCCATCCAAGAGCTTTGCGAAAACATATTGTTTGTCCCTTTTAACGAACTAAGAGAGATAGAGTTAACAAACTGGTGGGCTGCTAACGTAGCTACATGGGTTTTTATGGGCATTGGAGTGATTGCCTTTGTTTACTGGATGTTGCAATTAAAGTCTTTTAGTGACAATAATGAAGAAGACAAAAGCATTTCCTCACATTCATATCTATAAATCGAAGCCGATATCCTTTCGATAATTCATCGCGTCAAATTTAATTTTGTCTATTGACTTATACGATGTTTCTAGAGCAGAACGAAAGTCATCCCCAAGCGATGTGACTGTCAAGACGCGACCTCCAGACGTCATTATCCTTCCGTCTACATTTGTTGCGCCTGCATGAAAGACTATTGAATCCTTAACATCCTCTATTCCTGTTATTTCTTTGCCTTTATCATAAGCTTCAGGATAGCCTCCAGAAACCAGCATGACGGTTACGGCTGTTTTCGGGTCAATTTCAATTTCAATCTCATTTAAACTTTCGTTGTCGATGGCTTGGAAAATTTCTACGAGATCTGTTTTTAGCCTTGGCAACACAGCTTCTGTTTCAGGATCTCCCATTCGAACGTTATATTCAATAACCATAGGCTCATTATCAACGACAATCAGTCCTATGAAAATAAACCCTTTATAGGGAAGATTATCTTTTATAAGACCCTCCACTGTTGGATTTACAATTCTATTTTCAATCTTAGTTAATAAGTTCGAGTCTGCGAAGGGAACTGGTGAAATGGCACCCATACCTCCTGTATTTAAGCCAGTGTCTCCTTCTCCTATTTGCTTATAGTCTTTGGCCGTTGGAAGTAGCTTATAATGCTTCCCATCAGTTAAAACAAAACAACTTAACTCTATTCCATCTAAAAACTCTTCGATAACTACTTTAGTACTTGCGACTCCAAATTTAGAGTCAACTAACATGCTTTTAAGCTCTTGTTTGGCTTTCTCTAGTTCTGTTAGGATTAACACACCCTTTCCAGCTGCTAGGCCGTCGGCTTTAAGCACATAGGGAGGTTTTAGGGTTTCCAGAAACGTGTAGCCCTCATTTACGGTCTCTTTTGTGAAGCTTTCGTAGGCTGCTGTTGGAATTTGGTGGCGATATAAAAATTCTTTAGCAAATTCCTTACTACCCTCTAGCTGAGCTGCTGCTTTTTGAGGTCCAATAACCGCCACATGTTGTAACTCGATGTCTTGTAAGAAAAAATCATAAATACCGTTAACCAAAGGGTCTTCAGGGCCAACTACCACCATGGTAATCGCATGAGTTAAAACTTGTTCCTTAATACCTTCAAAGTCTACAACAGAAACATTAAGATTCGTTGCTAGTGAAGACGTTCCCGAATTTCCTGGGGCAACAAAAAGCTGCTTACACAAAGGGCTTTGAGAAATTTTCCAAGCGAATGTGTGCTCTCTACCTCCAGCACCTAGTATTAAAATATTCATGATATTATTTTGAATTAATATGCTTTTTCTTCGCCTTTTAAAGAATTAAAAATCGTTTGGAAAATAATTTTTATATCTAAGAAAAAGGACCAGTTTTCAATATAAAAAACATCGTGCTTGACACGTCCGATTATATCTTTATCATTTTCGACTTCACCCCTAAACCCACTAACTTGTGCCAATCCAGTGATGCCAGGCTTTACAAAATGACGAACCATAAATTTATCTATTTTTTTTGCATACATGTCTGTATGACTTAGCATGTGAGGTCTTGGTCCAACCACAGACATGTCTCCTAAAAAAACATTTAAGAACTGTGGCATTTCGTCAATGCTTGTTTTCCGAAGAAACTTCCCCATAGTTGTTATACGGCTATCACCACGGGTGACCTGAATATGATCTGCTGTTGGGTTTAAAACCATAGATCTAAACTTAAAACAGTTAAAAGACTTGTAGTTGTGCCCGTTTCTAAACTGAGTAAAAAACACAGGGCCTCTGGACTCTAATTTAATTAATAACGCCAAAACTGGTGTAAGCCACGAGAGTACGAACAAGATTATAATTGACGAAAAAGCAATATCAAATGTGCGCTTTAACAACAGACTAAAGGGGTCATCTAAAGGGATGGTTCTAAACGTTAGGACAGGAATGATTCCATAATAATCATGTTTTAGTTTTTTTGACAAGACCTCAACATTATCTGGAATAAACTTTACAGTCTTGAGATTATTGTCTGCAAAAGTCACTATCTCTAAAAGATCTTTGTTTTTAAGCTCAGAAATAGAACAGTAAATTTCATCAATCTCGTCCTCGATGATATGGTCGCATATAGACTTTAAATCCAGTTTACTTCTGTCTTTAAAGCATATCGTTTTCTTGTTTATAAACCCTAAATGGGGCGTAGCTTTAAAAAAATCTTCTAGTAAAACCGCTTGTTTACTAGCTCCAAGAATGACCGTGTTTCTTATGTTTCCCTTGAAATATGTTCGGTATTTCTTAAGTAAAAAGAATATTCCATATTTAAAAAATGAAATGATTAATGAGACTGATAGTATATATTTTACAATGATTATTGGGTCAAGCTCTAGCTTCAAATTAAGCCCTGAATAGGCAAACATTAGTAAAGTAAAAAGTAGCGTTTGTATAACAAGCAAGTTAAAAACTCTCGTGCTGTATGAAAACCTATAAACTACATAAAACTGTGATGCTAACGCCGTAATTGTCCACCCGAAAGAGATTAACAATACAAAGTTTACGGATGGAACTTCTTTGAAAAAATAAAAAAGCGCAAAACCGTTTATAACCATAAGGTCAGCAACATAAGAAATGGGTCTTATGAAACCTGAATATCGTCCTTGTTTAAATAAACTCACTTAATTTTTTATATGTTTAGAGAAATCTTTGTGCTCTGTTTTATGTAATTTTTCTGTTGGTAAATTTTTGAAATAATCATACGTTATTTTCATCCCATGAGCCCTACTTGTTTCAGGCTGCCAATTTAACTCTTTTTTTGCCAATGAAATGTCTGGCTGCCTTTTTAATGGATCCCCTTCGGGCAAAGGTTTAAAGCTAATTTTCTGATCGGAGTTTGTAAGTTGTAAAATCTCATGTGCAAAATCAATTATTGTAATTTCATCTGGATTTCCAAGGTTAACTGGAAGAGAGTAATCGCTAAATAATAGTTTATAAATTCCATTCACTAAATCATCAACATAACAAAATGAACGAGTTTGGGACCCTTTTCCAAAAACAGTTAGATCTTCTCCTCTTAATGCCTGGCCCATAAAAGCAGGTATAACACGACCGTCATTAAGTCTCATTCGAGGTCCATAAGTATTAAATATCCGTGCTATTCGGGTTTCCACTCCATGAAAACGCTGATAAGCCATAGTTATTGCCTCTTGAAAGCGCTTGGCTTCATCGTAAACGCCTCTTGGTCCAATTGAGTTAACGTTCCCGTAATAGTCTTCAGACTGGGGGTGCACTAGGGGGTCGCCGTAAATTTCAGAAGTCGACGCAATAAGTATACGTGCTTGTTTGGCTTTTGCCAAGCCTAACAAGTTATGTGTTCCCAAAGAGCCTACTTTAAGGGTCTGAATAGGTATTTTAAGATAGTCAATGGGACTAGCTGGTGAGGCAAAGTGTAAAATGTAATCAATGGACTCTTCAATATCTATGTGAACCGTCACATCATGATCTATTAAATGAAAATTGTGGTGGTTAAACAAATGCTGAATATTATCCTTGTCACCAGTTATAAAGTTATCTATGCCTAAGACCCTGTAACCCTCGTTTACGAAGCGGTCACATAGATGGGATCCTAAAAAGCCTGCGGCTCCAGAGATAAGAATTGTTTTTGACATAGATTATTTGATTGCCATACAAAGGTATAAAATATTCCCTTATCGCAGATTTGAAATACTATATATCTCTAAATAGATTCTATTTTTTTAATCATGTTATTAAGAACTTTTTCTTTAGAAAAATGTTCAAGAACATAGCGCCTAGCGTTCTTACCCATTTCTTCCATTCTGATCCTTTGACCGCTTAGTTCGTCTAATTGAATAACAACATCATGTGAGTACTTATCAAAAAACAATCCAACATCAATTGACTTAAAAATGCTGTTTACTTCAGAATCTTTATGCCCTATTATAAGCGATGGCCTGCTGCTTGCCATCATGCCTAATACTTTTGAAGGCATTACAGTGTCTAAGAACTCTGGTTTCTGAAATAACAAATGAAAGTCAACAGAACAAAGTAGATCTGATAAGTCAGCATATGGAACTGGTGGGTAAAAGCTTACGTTTGAAAAACACATTGTTCTTTCAACTACCCACTCCTTTTTTGCGCCATCTCCAACAACTATAACTTCATATACATTTGGGTCGATACCGTTACAAAACTCAATAAAACTTTGCCAGTCTTGCTTTTTTCCAATGTTTCCTGAATACAACAATACTAACTTATCAGACTGGTTATACAAGTGCGGCTTTGCTGTTACGGGATTGATTGTGTTTGGATCTACCCAGTTTGGTAAATAGAAACTGGGAACCTTCGATTTATGAGATAATTTATCAATCATAGAATGACTTATCGTACTTAGAACATTAGCCTTGCTAAACAACCATGACTCAAGTCTAAATAACAATGAGAAAGCAAAGCTTACTTGATCACTGCCTGATGAGTGAAGTGCTGCATCAAATTCAAAGTCCTGAATATGAATCCAAAGTTTTGAGTTAAAACGTTTTTTTTGAATCCAACCTAAAAGTGAAGATGCCGTAAAAGGTATAACTGCAATAACTAAATCACATTCCTTGATTTTGAATAAATTAAAAGATGATCCAATCGTAAAATCAATTATATGAAGTATACGCTTAAAGAACGAAGGGTTTTTAGGAACGTATTGCTTATACCTTAAAAGTTTAGTTGACCCGCTGTGTTCTTGAAAAAACCATGGTTTACTCTTATAATCTTTACTAATTTCCCATTGTGGATAATAAGGAAATGCAGTAACTACCGTGACTCTGTGTCCATTAGACTCGAGATATTTTACCCATTGAGTTGAATAAAGTCCTATGGCTGAATCTTCTGGGGCAAAGTTTAAACTAATAAAAGTAATATTCATCTGTTGTACTAGTTATTAATCCTGTCTTTGATGGGTTTAGCAGGACTCCCAATACAAATTTTATTTGAAGGCAAGCTTTTAAAAACTGAACTTCGTGCCCCCACTACCGTTCCGTTGCCAATAGAAACGGAGGGTGCTACATAAACATCCGTAGCTAACCAGCATTGAGAACCTATCGTAATCTTTTTCGAATAAATATCAAAGTTATTTGAGGCGTAGTCATGACTGCCAGTGCACAAATAACTTCTCTGAGAAATTACAGTATTGGACCCTATTTCAATGTCACCCAGCGAATAAAGAACAACATCATCTCCAATCCAACTGTAATCGCCAATTTCAACTTTCCATGGATATGTAATTTGAGCGGAAGGTCTGATAATTACATCTCTTCCAATTTTTGCACCAAAACTTCTAAGTAAAAAACGACGCCATCCATACATTATTTGAGGAGACGGTTTAAACAAAACAGCGTAAACTAACCACCAAAGCTGTACCTTCAAAACTGAGCGACCTCTAAACCCTGTAGGATTACTGTAGTTGTTAAGTTCTTGAATATTCATTTATGGGATTAGTAGTTTTATTAGCATAACGAAATCAAACACTAATTTGTTGCGTTGTGAAATGCAATATTATATAAATAAAAACATTTATACGAATAATCTTATTATTGATTTAAAAGTTTAATTTGCCAGATTACATGATTACAAAAAATTTATGATGGTTTCCGTTTATACGTAGGCTACTGAGCTATAATAACTCTAAAACTACTATGATTTCAATAATTCCATCAGTAGACAGTCCTTTTAAGTTGAAAACAACGCCATCCATAAATAATTTGAAGAGATGGCTTAAACAAAATAGTGAAAACTAACCGCCCTAGCTGAACAGTCAAAGCTGAGCGGACTAAAATCATATAAGGATTAGTGTAATTATTTAGCTTTTGACTATTATTTATTCTTGTTTAATTTTTGGTGTGCGAATGAAAAAAAATAAATTAAAAAATATAGCAGACATAATAATTCCATTTTGCCGCTCTAAAAGGCTTTCAAACATAAAACATAAAAATATATAAATAAAAACATTAAGTCCAACGATATCATTATTCCTTTTTAAAGTTATTAGCATATACGTTAAAACAATTAAGAATCCTACTATGCCAAAAAAGCCAGAAGAAAGTGTTAATTGTAAGTACTGATTATGGGCGTTGTAATATGCCGGAGCATTATAGTTAACACGTTGTGTTAATTGCTCATATCCGTCATTAATTAATTGACCATTAATACTCTGCTGTACATCACCTAGCCCATATCCCGTTATGGGAGCTTCTAAAATAAGCCTAACACTCGAACGCCAAACAATGCTTCTGATACCTGAAGACGAGGTTGTATTATAAATAAAGTCCCCAACATCTAGTAGCTCACTAAACCTTTCTAAAATAAAATTATTAAACAAAAGTACACATAAAGTAACCGTACTAAAAGTAATCAATACCAATCTTAAACTTGTTTTATTTAAAAACAAGTTAGAGCTGTAAATAAAAGTAAATAAAAGCACCAAAACCAAACTTATAATATTTCCTTTTCTAGATAAAAACAAAAGAGTAAATAAAAAAACAATAAAAAAAACATATTTTAAGCTTGTTTTTAATGTTGATTGTGTTAATAAAATCATGGACACCCCTAAGTACAATGAGATATAAATAGGATGTTCCTCATATCCCCAAAACTTATCTCTTAAATACGAGAAAATATACGGCAATTCACTTGAATCTAATGATAAAGAATAGCCTATAACTAGTAAACAAAAAACAAAACAAGAACTAATAAATGTGTTGACAAATATGCTTTTAAATCTTATAAAATTAACGCTTGGAACTGCCGAAAAAGCAATTGGCATGAGTAGAAAAGGGGACAGTCTTAGTAGTAACTCTACTGCCTTATCAATATCTGAGGATTGAAAAAAACCTAAAGCAAAAAGCCCAAAAAGAGAGCAACTAAAGACAACCTTTTTCCATTCAATATAAGAAGTCTTGGCGTTTGACAAACAACATATAGACGTCAAGCAAAGAGGTACTAACAAATAAGGCTTTATTACAAATGGCGCCAAGGGAAACAACCCTAGTATAATAAAGGAAAGGTAATATGCTAAATCCGTTTTGTATTTCAACTTTAATGGTCTTTAATTGTTCTAAAATTACGGTTATTTATTACTGATAATGACTTCATTATTTTCAAAATCCCGCTTATAAATGCTTCTTCCGTATATAGTTCACGAGCTTGTTTGAGATTAAATAAGCTCGTTTGTTCTAGCCAGCTAAAGGATGTTGACAAAAACATTATTTGACTAACAATACTATTAACATCTCTCTTTTCTACAAAAAGTGCATTTTGATCACTACATACATCCGGAATTCCAGCATGTTTTGTTGTAACAATAACATTTCCAAAACCCATAGCTTCTAAAATTGATATTGGTTGCCCCTCCATTGGGTAGTATGTTGGTAAACAAAATACATTTCCCCAACTTAGCAACTTTGTTTTTTCTGAATTTTGGACTACTCCTATATATTCAACATTGTTCATTTTTTCCATTCTAGAAAGAAGCCTCTGTTGGTCAGAAGGTATGTGTCCTGCAAATCTAGCTTGAAAATTAATGTTCTTTTGGTTTAAAATATCAAAGGCGTCTAATAACTCTAAAACCCCTTTTTCTTCCATTAAGTTACTTAGGAAAATGAGACGTAAGGATTTAAATGTTTTTTGCTCAATAATTTCATTTACAGGAATAATTAAGGAATCTTGAATGAAATTATGTTGGATGAAAATTTTGTTTTCTGGCAAAAAATCCGCTAGTAGAGGCTTGAGAGATTTAGAGAGTACAATTCCTCCGCTATAGGATGATAATATTGATTTTGAGATTTTCTTCTTGAGACCACTCATTAGTTCATAAGAGGTTTTTAAATAACCTCCTTTGACATGGACAATCGTTGTTTTATTAAGTGCTCTTGCGCAAAGAATAAATGGCGCATATTTAAGGATCCCAAAAAATGTTTGTCCAGTCGTGCAATAAATCACATCCGATTGGAAAACCTTAAAAAAGCTCAGATAGGTTTTTAAAAAAGAAAGTTTCCTGAAGCTCCATCCCCCTATATTTGAGTCAATAACACTGCCAGACGCTGTATTTATAACTTTTACTTTGTAACCTTTTGATAGCAACCCATTAGTTAAAACCATATTAGACAAACTGACGCCATATATAGGGAAAGGGAAAGGGCCAATTATAAGTATTTTCATAATTTAAATTTAATTTTAGATAATAAGCGTAATAGAATTGAAAAAATTAGAGCATAGTAAATATATCTTGTTGCTGACCTCAAGTTATATTCAAAGCTATAGGGAATGAATGCAGTGGTAAGTAAAAATAAAGTAAACCCCGTTAAAAACTTCCTGTTAGAAAGTAAAGAATGAATTACTTTTTCAAAATAAGCAAAAAACACACCTATAAAAAAGTAAAACAGGAATGCTATAAATGGGTACGAAAATATTTCTCCAATAGTTGTGAATGGGGCGTATGGATTGATTCTTAAATTTTTATAAATAGAGTACCAATCTGTTAAAAACCCTGGTGAGGGATTAAGACTTGTTGTTAAATACTGGTAGTTTGGGATGTATTCAATCAGTGTTTTGTGGGTGGCAAAGACACCAAACACAAGCGTGTAATAAATATTAAAAAACGTATTTTCTATAATTGCATATGGGTCTGTAAAGGGTAGAGATAAATAAGGCCCTAAACCATGAAGCTCACTGAACCGTAAAGATAGATTATATCCAAAAAATAATATAATAAATGGTATCCATATAATTCGAAAAATAAATTTATGAGGTTTTTCAAGATATAAGATATAAATAACAAACAGATATACCAAAAGGAAAATAGTCGCCATCCGTGAGCCAAAACCTAAGCACAAAATTGTCACAAAAAAGGCTATTAATAATGACAGTATAATTCTTTGTTTGTATAAGACTCCTCCTAAAAAAATAAGAAAGAGAAGACTATACTCCATAATCATAACTCCAAACTTATTATAATCTGTAGTATAACTCTCTCTTAAAAATATTTCCTTACCGTATAAGCTCGACACTAATATAATATTCAGTAAAATAATAAGTAATGAAACAAGCTCTAAAAGAAAAGTGTTAATTTTAGGAAGATTAAAGTTAAACTCAAAAGGAATGTTTTTATGAATTTTGAATGTGTATTTGTAAAACAAGGCGCCAACAGTAAAATAAATTATCATCCTGACAAAGACATCAATGGAAGTCCATAGCTCTGCGTTTGTTAAGTTGTCAAGTTTTGCAATATTAAACTTCCATTCATTAGGCATGTTATAATGATACAATATAGTTATTAGGATTGAAGCAATAAAAAAACCGTAAAAAAGCACAAGAGGGGAGAAAAAACTAAATATAGTTCTTTTCCTTATTAAGATTAACCCTAAAAGCAACAGAGCCCAGATCATAAAAATGATGTTTTTATACCTAATTTATACTTTACTATTTGAGATGCTACTAATTGAAAAGACACGTTTCCAGCTGCAAAACCTATAGCCATTCCAATGGCTCCAAAAAACAAAGACAGCAAAACTCCGGCTGCTAAAGATGTTGTTATAATTATAAAATAGGGCTTAACAAAGTGGGGGGCTAAACCGCACATTTCTAAAACATTATCTGCCTGTCCAAAAAAAGAAGCGATCAAATATCCTAATGAAATTATTAAAAGAGTAGTGTATGAGTCGACAAAATCAGGACCAAAAAGAAATAATAAGTTACTGCCAAATAACACAATTAAAATAAACATTAAGCTTGAAAAAAGGAATCCTAACCTAGTTGATTTTCTGATTTGTATATTTAAAACCTTATGAATTTCTGTATTTTTTGCGAAAACAGAGGCATACGTTGACTTTAAGGCCTCAATAACTATCATTAATAACATTGCTATTTTTAATGAGACGTCATACTCTGCCACTTCTGCAGGCGAACATATCAAAGACAGAAAAAATCGATCACCCCATAAAAATAAAACTGTTATATACGACTTTATCATTAAAGCTCTGTTGTACTTGAAAAAACTCGCAGGGACAAGCTTAGATTTATTTTTGCTTTGTACAAATACTTGTTTTTTCCAATATATTGAAAGAATTAAAAGAAAGAAGACTGATAATAGATGTGAAAGATATATTATAAAATACGACCGAAAAGAAAAGCCGTAAAACAGAATTACAAAAAAACATAAGCTTAATAATATTCGCCCTGCTATATTTAAAAATGCAAAACGGGAAATCTTGGACACCCCTCTTAATTTTCCAGAGTTCATTAAAATAGCTACATAAAATGGCGCAGAAATAACAAATAATACTAAAGCAAGCCATGAGTCAAAATTGTCTCTAAATAAATATAAAAAAGTGCTTATGGTAATAGCTATTATAAAAGAAAGTGAAAACACTTTTAACTCTACAGTCTTAACCCAATTTGGAACTTCACGGTCTTTAAATTTAGAGAAGACCTTTACAAAATGAACATCAACGCCAAACTTAGTCAATACACTAAGCATCATAAACAGTGAAAGTCCAAAAACAAAAAAACCATAATCCTCTTTTGAGAATAAAGTTATAATAAGAATAGAAAAAAAATAGTTAGAAATTACTGAGACACCCCTAATTAGGACATAATAAAATGACTTTCGTTGGTTTTTATCCTTTAACAAGTCTATAATCGCGTTTATGCGCTTTTTTGTTAGCATTGTTTTTTATACCAGTTATAAATTTCTGAAACACCTTCTTCAATTTCTACACGATGTGTCCATCCCATTGAATTTATCTTGGTCGTATCTGTAAGCTTTACCATAGTCCCGTCAGGCTTGTCGGCATTGAAAAATAAAACGCCTTCAAACCCAACTCTTTTTTTAATCATTTCTGCTAATTCCTTAATAGAAATATCTTTACTACTACCAATATTTATATGAGTGTTCCTAACCTCTTTTTCATTAGCATTGTAAGTGTCGGAGAAGTTTCTGTTCTGCATTAAAAAAACACAGGCGTCCGCCATATCTTCACTCCATAAAAATTCGCGTCTTGGAGTGCCTGTTCCCCATATTTCAACACTGTTAGCAGAAACCCCAAAACGGCTCAAATATGCTTTGGCTTCTTCAATATTATCCAACTTTAAATCTTTAACAACCGATTCAAATTTAGATTCGGAAAGTAATTTTGCTAAATGTATTTTTCGAATAAGCGCAGGCAATACATGTGATGTTTCAAGGTCAAAATTGTCATTTGGACCATATAGGTTAGTAGGCATTACAGAAATGAAATTAGTTCCGTATTGCAAATTATAGCTTTCACACATTTTAATTCCTGCGATTTTAGCAATCGCATAGGGCTCATTTGTATACTCTAAAGCGTCTGTTAGTAAATAATCCTCTTTCATGGGTTGGGGACAATGTTTAGGATAAATACAAGTGCTACCTAAAAACAATAGTTTTTTAACCCCTTGAACGTGGCTTTGATGAATTACGTTGTTTTGAATCATCATGTTTTCATAAATGAAAGATCCTCTGTAAGAGTTGTTGGCTTCTATCCCACCAACTTTAGCTGCGGCTAAAATGACATATTCCGGTCGGTTAAATTTAAAAAATTCTTGTACCGCTTCTTGGTTAGTTAAGTCTAATTCACTGTGTGTTTTGGTCACTATATTTAGATAACCTTTTGATTCTAAGTCTTTAACAATAGCACTTCCAACTAGCCCACGGTGGCCTGCCACATATATTTTAGAATTTATATCCATATACTATTCAAAATAATTTTTAACTGTATAGCCGCCATCCTTTAAATATTGTTGTTTCTCCATTAACTTCAAATCGCTACTCATCATATCGTCAACTAAGTATTTGAGATCATATTCTGGAACCCACCCTAGTTTTTCTTTCGCTTTAGTAGCATCTCCTATCAGTAAATCAACCTCTGTGGGTCTAAAATATTTAGGGTCTACAGAAACAACTTCTTTTCCAATTTCTAGTGAGTAGGCTTCATTGTTAGAAGATTTTATATAGCCCTTCTCTTCTTCTCCCTTGCCCTTAAATTCCAGATCTACTCCAATATGGCTAAAACACATTTTAATAAAGTCTCTTACGCTCGTAGTCTTTCCTGTGGCAATCACCCAGTCTTCAGCATCTTTAGCTTGCAGTATCATCCACATCATTCTAACATAGTCTTTGGCGTGGCCCCAGTCTCTTTGAGCGTCTAAATTTCCTAGGTAGACTTTGTCTTGGAGCCCTAAAGCAATTTTTGAAGTTGCTCTTGTTATTTTTCTAGTTACAAATGTCTCACCTCTAACAGGTGACTCGTGATTAAATAAAATTCCGTTACAAGCATAAATTCCATAAGCTTCCCTGTAATTAACCGATATCCAATAGGCATACATTTTTGCGACAGCGTACGGGCTTCTGGGATAAAAGGGTGTTTTTTCTGTTTGAGGAACCTCCTGAACCTTTCCATACAACTCTGATGTGGAAGCTTGGTAAATTCGTGTCTTTTTTTCAAGACCTAAGAACCTTATCGCTTCTAAGAGTCTTAAAGTTCCAATGCCATCAGCGTTTGCTGTATATTCCGGCATATCAAAAGAAACATGTACGTGACTCATAGCTGCAAGATTATAAATCTCATCGGGCTGTACTTCTTTTATAATTCTAGTAAGGTTAGTGCTATCTGTTAAATCTCCATAGTGAAGAAAAAAGTTTCTATCTTCAACATGGGGATCTTGGTATAGATGATCTATCCTGGCGGTATTAAATTGAGATGCTCGGCGCTTAAGTCCATGAACTTCATATCCTTTTTTAAGAAGAAACTCACTTAAATAGGCTCCATCTTGCCCTGTCACTCCTGTAATAAGCGCTACTTTACTTCTTGTCATTTTTTATAAATTAAAATTTACTTTTTTTAAACTATCAGGCCAATAATAAGGGTTTAAGTTAAACGTTTCTTTTCCTTTTTTAGTATCTAAGACGCTGTATTTTGGGCGATTCGCCAATGAGGCATATGCACTAGATGAAATTGGCTGTAAATCAGCTGAAACGTTACAAATCCTAAAGACTTCTTTAGCAAATCCATACCAACTTGTTTCGCCCGTGTTACTGAAGTGGTATGTCCCATAGTTAGTTGAATTAATCGCAATTATTTCAAGTAAAAAATCCGCCAGATCATGTGCGTTTGTGGGTGAACCAATTTGGTCACTGACGACTTTAATCTCTTTTTGCGTATCCGCTAATCTTAGTATCGTTTTTACAAAATTTGACCCAAACTCAGAATACAACCACGAAGTCCGAATAATAAAATAGCTGCTTAACCTTTCCATAATGTTTTTCTCTCCTTGTAATTTACTTGCTCCATAAACACTTGAGGGATTTGGTACATCTGTCTCTTTGTAAGGCCTAGTGTTTGAGCCATCAAACACAAAATCTGTTGAAATATGTACTAGCTTTATGTTAAACTCTTTGCATAGTTTTGCCAATTTCTCTGCACCTTCTGCATTCACTTGATAAGCTT